>DASUGR010000125.1:0-5207 GCA_036273915.1 Planctomycetota bacterium
GCCCGTGCTCGCGCGCCGTCCGGTGGGTGATCGACGAGCCGCAGAAGTCGAACGGCCACTGACCGGGAAGCCCAGGGGGTCCGGGGGCGCTACGGCGGCGGGAGCTTCACCGTGACGCAGGGCTCGGACTCGTAGATCCACGCGATCCGCGAGATCGACCGGGATCCGCAGGGAGTCGTCGACGACCGGCGCGGGCGATCCCGACGCATCGCGCGTTTCGTCGGGTGCTACGCGGCTGGCTTCGGCCGGCGCCGACCAGATCGAGCCTTCCGGCTCGCGGGGAAAGCAGACGAGATCGTCAACGCCGCAGACCACCTGTCGTGCACGCGGGCTCACGGCGGAGGCTTCCTGCGATGCCCACCCGACGGCCAGCGTGAGCGACGCGAATCCAAGCAAGAGAGCCCGCATCGGCTCCCTTGGAAACGGACGACGGCGGCGGAGGTTCGTTACGGCGCGGGCAGCCGGACCGTCGCGTGCGGATCGCTCTCGTCGAGCGCCACGCTCCGCGACCACAAGCTGAGGTCCACGGGCGCACGGTGAAGGTATAGGGGCGCCGGTGCCCCGAGCGACCGTTGCGGGACACCCCGCCGCATCCACTCGTGCAGATGGCGGAGTTGGGCGTAACGGGCCGGGTCGATGCGCGGGGCAGCTCGGTCGTTTTCGACAGGTCCTCCCCCGGGCCCCCTCCTACAATGCCACCTGCCGTGGAAGGCCTGGCGATCTGCCTCCTCGTGCTCGTCCACTGGGTGGGCGAGCCGGCGCGGCATGCCTACGAGGCGCGCGTCGCGGCGCTGCGCGCGGCAGGGCAGCCGGTCCGGTACGCGGATCTCGAGACGGCGCGCGTCCCCGACGAGGAGAACGCCGCCGTGCCCTTCGCCGAGGCCGCGACGATCCTGAAGCAGAACCCGCACCTCTACATCAACTTGGAGTCCGCGGCGCCCGAGGAGCGCGCGGAACTGGCCGAGTACCTCGACTCGCTCAAGCCCTACTTCGAGACGCTCGCGCAGGTGCCGAAGCGCCCGCGCTGGCACGTCGAGCACGCGTGGGACAAGGGTCCCGGGGCGAGCTTCGACGAGATCGCGTGGATCCAGGGGGCGACGGAGCATCTCGGGTGGCGCGTGGCGCTGGACGCCGAGGAGAAGGGGCGGACCCGGCGGGCGGCCGAGGCGTCCGTGCTCGTGCTCGATCTGGGCGACCGCTGCCGGATCCCGATGCTGCTCGGGCATCTCGTGTCGCAGACGGTCGTCGTCTATCCGGCGAGGTTCCTCAAAGTCGCGTCCAAACAGCCGGGGTTCGACGCCGCCGAATTCCGGCGGATCGTCGATCCGAGGCTTGCGCGCGCGATGCCGGGCACCGGCCCGCTCGCCGCGGCCATCGAGCAGGAGCGCGTCGTCGTCTTCTGGGTCGTGGACGAGATCCGCTCGGGGAAGAAGTCCATTGTCGACGACTACCTGCCCATGAAGGGCCTCCTCCACAGGAGTCGCGGCTGGCGCCTCTTCCTCTATCGCGACGCGAATCGCGCGCTCGACCTCTTCGAGGAGGCGATCGCGCTCGCGAAGAAGCCACCCGAGGAGGCGCTGCGCGCGGCCGCCCTGCTGAGGAAGAAGTGCGAGGCCAGCAAGCTCATGTACCCGGTCACGGGCATGACGGCCTGGTTCCTCCCGCGGCTCTTCGATGTGTACGCGAAGCGGGTCGCCTGCCAGCGGCTGACGCGCGTCGTGATGGCGCTCCTCGAGTACCGCGGACGCGAGGGGAAGTGGCCGGAGAGCCTCGCGCCCCTCGGCGACCTCCCGCACGATCCCTACACCGGTAAGCCGTTCCTCTACGAGCGGCTCGAGACCGGCGCGCGGATCCGCGTCGCGAAGGACGACGCGTGGACCGGCAAGCGGCTCGCGGAGTGGGACGAGTGGCAGCGCCTCGAGGAAGACGGCCTCGCGTGGACGTTCGAGGAGTAGCCTGCCTCCCCTGCCCCCGGGCCCCCTTGACCCCACCCGACGGAGTAGGCTAGACACCGCATATGCGGGTGCTCGTCGTCGAGGACGACAAGAAGATCGCGGCGTTCGTCGCCGACGGCCTCAAGCAGGCCGGCTACGCCGTGGACGTCGCGAACGACGGCAAGGAAGGCTACCTCCTCGCGACCACGACGGAGTACGACGCGGCCATCCTCGACGTCATGCTGCCCCTGCTCGACGGCCTCTCGCTCATCGAACGGCTGCGCGCGAAGGGGATCGCGACGCCCGTCCTCATCCTCTCCGCGAAGCGCACGGTGGACGACCGCGTCACCGGGCTCCGCGCCGGCGGCGACGACTACATGACGAAGCCGTTCTCGTTCTCCGAGGTGCTCGCGCGCGTCGATGCGCTCATCCGCCGCGCGACGCGCCAGAGCGAGCCGACGAGCCTCAGCGCGGGCGAGCTCACGCTCGACCTGCTCACCCGTGAGGCGAAGCGCCGCGACCAGGCGCTCCCGCTCCAGCCGAAGGAGTTCGCGCTCCTCGAGTACATGATGCGCAACCGGGGCCGCATCGTCTCGAAGACATCCATCCTCGAGCACGTGTACGACTACTCGTTCGACCCGCAGACGAACGTGGTCGACGTGCTCATGCACCGGCTGCGCACGAAGATCGACAAGGGCTTCGAGCCGAAGCTCATCAAGACGGTGCGGGGGGCCGGCTATGTCCTCGGGCCTTGACCGGCGCGCGGGCCTGAGCTTCAGCCTCCGGCTCGTGGTCCGCAACGCGGCGCTCTTCCTTGTCATGGCCGTCGCGTTCTACGTCCTCACGCGCCACGTCCTCTACGAAGCGCTGTCGGGCGAGTGGGAGGCGGAGGCCGCGATCGCCGAGACGTCCTGGTTCACGCGGCACGCGGACGAGCCGGAGGACGTGCGCGCGGAGATCCGCGCGGCGCAGATCGAGCTCAGCGCGGCGCTGCGGACGCAGGCGGAGCGCCGTTTCAACCGCGTGTACGCCTTCGTGGCGTTCGGCCTGCTCATC
This sequence comes from Planctomycetota bacterium, assembly GCA_036273915.1. Classification (GTDB taxonomy): domain Bacteria; phylum Planctomycetota; class PLA2; order PLA2; family PLA2; genus PLA2. The sequence continues at coordinate 2,991 of DASUGR010000125.1, forward strand.
GCCGGCGCCGCCGGGGGGCTCGTGCTCACGTACACCGCGACCGGGCCGATGCGGCGCATCGTCCGCACGGTCGACGAGATCCTCTCCACCGGGAACCTCGACCGGAGGGTGGATGTCCAGGGGGTCCGGGGGACGAGGGCCGAGGTCGCGATGCTCATGAACCGGCTCCTCGACCGCAACGCCTCGCTGATCCGCGCGATCCGCGACACGCTCGACAACGTCGGCCACGACCTGCGGACGCCGATGACGCGGCTGCGCGCGACCGCCGAGGAGGCGCTCCAGCGTCCCGACGACGCCGACGCGGCGCGGGAGGCGATCGCCGACTGCCTCGAGGAGTCGGAGCGCGTCCTCGCGATGCTCAACACGCTCATGGACGTCGCCGAGGCGGAGACGGGAACGATGCGCCTCGACCGCAGGCGGGTCGAGCTCGACGAGGTGGTGCGCGACGTCGTGGAACTCTACGCGCTCGTCGCCGAGGAGCGCGGCGCTTCGGTCGCGACGGAGATCCGGGAGAGGGTCGCCGCGTCCGCGGATCCGGCCCGCGTCCGCCAGGCGCTCGCGAACCTCCTCGACAACGCGCTCAAGTACGGCGGGAAGGCGGTCACCGTGTCGCTCTCGCGCGAGGGGGGCGACGCGGCCGTGCTCACGGTCGCCGACCGGGGCCAGGGCATCGCGGCGGAGGATCTGCCGCGCATCTGGGACCGGCTCTATCGCGGGGACAAGAGCCGCTCCGAGCGCGGGCTGGGCCTCGGCCTCTCGTTCGTGCGCGCGATCGCGGTCGCGCACGGCGGAAGCGCCAGCGTCGAGAGCGCACCCGGGAAGGGCGCCACGTTCCGGATCCGCCTGCCCGCTACGGCGTGACGGGCTCGACCGCCTCGTACGGGATCCACCCCGCCGGGCCCCGCGAGGTGCTCACGCTCACCGATCCGGCGAGCGATCTCCCGGTCCACACGACCTGGCCGGGCCGAACGCTGCCCGCCTCCCCGGCATCCTCGTCCGGCTGTTTGCGGAGCGGCACCTCCGTACGCGAGACGACGATCGCGCGTCGGCGCTCGAGCGTGAGCCGCGTGATCGCCGTGGCCGCCGGCAGCGCGGTGAGGAGCGCCGCCGCCGCGAGGCGCGCGACCACGGGCCGCGCGAGCCGTCGCCGCCCGAGCATCGCGGCGAGGAGCAGCGCGGCCGCGACGGCGGCGGCCACCGTCCACTCGCCGCGCGTCAGGTAGCGGTGGAAGTCGCGCCATCCGCGTCCGATGTCGCCCTCAAGACCCTCCCGGCGCCGCAGGTCCTCGAGGCGCGCGCGGACCGCGCCCGCGCGGGGCGCCATGAGGAGCGCCCGCTCGTAGCCGAGCACGGCGTGGCCGACGTCGCCCGCCCCTGAGTACGCGTCCGCGAGGTGCGCGAGGAGCGCCGCCGACGGGCCGTCGCGCTCCAGCGCCTCGAGGTAGAGGCGGATCGCCTCCTCGTAGAGCCCCTCGGCGAGGGCCAAGTCGGCCTGGTCCGCCGCCGGCTGCGCTCCGGCGACGCACGCGAGCCCGAGCAGCACGATGAAGGTCTTCATCACGCGAGCCGGGCCGCGGCGGCTGAAGCGCGTCAGGTATGCGGAAAGTCCGTCCCGGGGTTTGCCCGTACCGTCATACGGGGCCCCGGGACGGCACCGCTGCCGGTCATGTTGCAAATCCCGTAGCGGTTGGGGTCTTCGTTGGCGCCGGTCGCGGGGACTGGCGTGCCGCCGCAGCCAGGCTGTGACCGCGCGGATGAGCTTCGATGCGGCTGCTCGCGTCGTCACGACGCCCTCCTTGCGCGGCGGTTGCCGAGGAAGGCGACGAGCCCTGGCATGCCGGGCCTTGCGGTCGACAGGTCGATCCGCTCGACGCCGCCGAGCCGGAGGCAGCGGTCGATCAGGAGCCGGTAGCGTTCCGCGGCGCGCTGGTAGCTCGCCCGCGTGGCCTCGCTCGTGGTGTCGATCTCGATCCGGTCGCCGGTCTCGGCGTCCTCGAGCGTGACTCGCCCGAGGTTCGGGAGCTCCAGCTCGCGCGGGTCGCTCACCGAGACGGCCACGACCTCGTGGCGCCGCCGCGCCGCCCTGAGCGTGCGGATGAGCCTCGTGAACTCCTCGGCGACCCGGCCGGGGAGGAGGAAGTCGGTCACGAGGAAGGCGCACGCGCGCGCCTTCAGGAAGCGGCTCGCGCGGTCGAGCGCGAGGCAGAGGTCGGTGCC
>DASUGR010000126.1:0-44724 GCA_036273915.1 Planctomycetota bacterium
CGGGCGGGCGACGTGAGGGGGAAGGGCTCGTCGAAGGGCAAGACGAAGGAGATGACGGCGTGCAAGTTCGGGCTCTTCGTCCACCAGTCGGGCGCGAGCTTCGACGATCTCGTCCTCACGTGCGAGCTGAGCGACGAGTACCTCGATCTCGAGGGGCTCCGCGCCGAGGTCGGCGGCGAGCGCTGAGCGTGCTGCCGTTTGATTGCAAGGGGGCCAGCGTCCTCGTATGCTCCCTTGCATGACGGCAAGCATCACCATCACGCTCAGTGACGAGCTCCTGAAGGCCCTTCACGAGGAGCGTTCGATCACGATCGAGCTCGACTCCTCCTCCGGGGCAGGCCGCCAGCCGGCGCGTGCCGGCAAGGCGGGAGGCCGGGCATCCGGCGACGGCGGCTTCCGCGCGGGAAGCCTCCCCGGAAGGCTCGTCCAGTGGGCGCAGGGCAGGAAGAAGCCCTTCGGCGTCCGCGATGTCATGAAGGCTTTGAAGATCAAGCGCGCGCACGCCTCGATGGTGCTCACGCGGGTCACCGCCGGGGGCGGCCTCCGGCGCGTCGGCCGCGGCACCTACGCGGCGGCGTGATCGCGCCCCCGGAACCCCCTCTTTTGACCCCCCGTTGACCGCTGCCGGGCTACCCTGCCCTGCATGCACAAGGTCGCAGCGTGGACGCTCGCGTTTGCCCTGCTCGCCGGCGCCGAGGGCGTGGTGAACGAGGAGTGGGCGGCGAAGGACGTCGAGGCGGCGCGACGCATCGCCGGCGCGCTGGGTGAGACGGAGATCTCGAAGTTCCTCGAGAAGCTCAAGGCCTCGGACGCGGAGGAGGATCGCGACATCGGCTTTCTCGCGAGGCGCCTGCGCCTCGCCGTGTACGGCGGCCACACGACCACGTGGGTCACGGTCGTCTCGTGGAAGGACGCGGTCGGGCCGGTCGAGGTCCGCTGCCACGAGGGCGACGCCGAGACGTGGGCGGCGCTGCGCGACCGGATCAAGGCCGAGTACAAGGGCTTTGATCCCGAGGTCGGGGACGCGGGCCTTCGCGTCCGGGTCGGCGCGCGGGCGGGGCCCGACGGCTTCCGCGAGGGGCGGAACGAGGTGCTCGGGCCGCCGCTCGGGATCGACCCCCATCCCGCGCTCTCGGATGCGTACCTGCTCCTCTGGTCGCCGACGAGCGACCTCGTGTACGGCTGGATGTACGGCGAGGATGGCGCCCCGCCGCCGGGGCGCGACGCGGTCGAGAAGATCCTCGCGCACGAGCACGGTCGCGCGCTCCTCGAGGACATCCTGCGCGGGCCGAACCCGGAGGGACGGCTCTACGCGGCCGAGGCGCTGTTGCGCCTCGAGAAGAAGGGCGGGAAGCTCGGCGAGCAGGAGAAGCGGGACATCGAGTGGGTTCGCAAGTCTTCCGTGAAGATCCACGTCGCGCGCGGCTGCGAGGTGTCGTGGGAGCCCGCCGAAGCCCCGCTCAAGGAGATGCTCGAGGACGCGCCGTAGCCTTCCGCGCGAGCCTCGTCGCCGTTTCCGGCTGGGCACGCGGCAGCCGAATCTGGTAGGGTCCGCCGTCACTATGGCTGCCAACGCACCCTTCTCGGTCGGCAGAGTCCTCGGACGGACGTTCCAGATGTGGGCCAAGAACATCGTGACGTTCACGATCCTCGGGCTGATCATCTACTCCCCCGCGCTCCTGCATGCGGCCCTCGCGTTTCCCGGCGAGGGGGAGGACCCGAGGACTTTCGTCGGGGTCCAGAACATCCTCCAGGGCCTCCTCAGCTTCATGGCCACGGCGGCGGTGATCCACGGCGTGTTCCAGCAGCTGAGGGGTCAGCCGGTCGGGATCGGCGCGTGTCTCCGCGTGTGCCTCCGCCGGTTCTTCCCGGTGCTTGGCGTCTCGCTCCTGACCGGGCTCGTCATCTTCGTGTGCGTCCTCCCCGTCGCGTTCGTGGCGGCGGCGGCGAGTCTCGGGCCCTTGGCGATGCTCCTCTCACTGATCGTCGCGATCCTCCTCTTCTGCATGTTCTGGGTCGCCGTGCCGGTGGCGGTCGTCGAGAAGCCCGGCGTGGGCGCGTCCCTGACGCGAAGCCAAGCGCTCACCAAGGGCCACCGCTCGGCGATCTTCCTCGTCATGCTTGTGATCGGGGTCATCCTGGTGGCGGTCACCATGATCGTGCAGCTGGCCATCACGAACGCGAACGTCGTGCTCTGGACCGAACTGCTCATCTCCGTCGTCCTCGGCTCGATCTTCGCGATTGCCAACGCCGTCGGCTACCACGACCTGCGCGTCGCGAAGGAGGGCGTGGGGATCGAGGATCTCGTCGCCGTCTTCGCGTAGCGACCGGCGCGTTTCGCGGCGCGAGGCCACCTCTGGTAGCCTGCCGACGTGGGCGACGGTGGGAAGCGACTCGGCGTCGGGAGCGTCCTCGGCCGCAGCTTCCACGTCTGGGGCAGAAACGTCGTCTCGTTCTCCCTCCTCTACGCGTTCGTCTTCGCGCCCCTGATCGTGTACGGGATCCTCGCGTTCCCGAGACCGCCCAGGGGCGCGGGGGCATTCCTTTGGTACGTCACGGTTCTCTGGTTCGGTTGGTGTCTCCTGTGGTTCGTCGCGCCGCTGGCGCTGATCCACGGCGTCCTGCAGGAGCTCCAGGGGGATCGTGCGACGCTGCTCGGCTGCCTCCGCGTCTACCTGACGAGGATCTTCCCGGCGATCGGCGGCGGGCTCCTCGTCGGCACGCGGGCGTTCGTGGCTGCGGTCATCGGTGCCGTGCCCGCCTGGTTCCTCAGGAAGGCCGGCCTCTCGGAGGACTGGGCGGCCCCCACGGTCCTGCTCCTGCCGATCCTCGTCGGCTGCACCTACTGGGTGGCCGTCCCGGTCGCCGCGGCCGAGCGCCGCGGTCCGTTGGCATCGATGCGCCGCGCCGCGGAGCTGACGCGCGGATCGAGACTCGCGATCTTCCTCGTCGTCCTCGTGACTTCGATCGTCCAGTTCTGCCCGTTCCTCATCGCGCGGCTCGTGGCGCCGAGAGGTCACAACCCGATCATCGGTTGGACCGCGATCTTCCTCGTGGTCGTGCTCGGTTCCTGCGGCGCGGTCGCCACCACCGTCGCGTACCACGACCTGCGAACGGCGCGGGACGGCGTCGGGGTCGAAGACCTGGCGAGGGTGTTCGCGTGAGCAGGGGCGCGCGCCTCGGGGTCGGCCGCGTGCTCGCGGTGGGTTTCCGGCTCTGGTTCCGCCGGTTCCCGGTGGTCCACCTGGTCGCCGGAGCGTGCCTCGCGCCCCTCGTGCTCGTGCCGGAGCACGGCGACCGGATCGCCGACGGCACGCTGCAGGGCCTCTACGGCCTCTGGGTGACGGCCTGGACGGTCGCGTTCGATATCGTGGTCGGGTTCCCCGGAAGCCCCCGCCGCGCGGTGCTCGCCTACTTCGCGCAGCTCGCGGTCGCCGCGCTGCTCGTGCGCGACGCGCACGCCCAGCTCGCGGCGAGGGCGGGACGGCGGAGTCCGCGAGCGCTCTTCGGCATCGCCGTCTACGGCGGGGTCGCGCTCGCCGCCTTCACCGCGCTCGATGCCGCCGCGGCGAGCCTGTTCGACGGCCCGGCGCCGGCGTTTCTCTCCTTGGCCGTCGCGCTGCTTCTCGAGGCGCTCCTCGCGTCGTGGTTCTGGCTCGCGCTGCCCGCGGCGGCCGTCGACGGCTTCGGCTTCCTCGCGGCCCTCGCGCGAAGCCTGCGCCTCGGGCGCGGCTCGCGCTTCCGCGTCGTCGTGCCGCTCCTGCTGCTGACCGTGCTCCAGACGGGCGCGTCCGTCCCCTTCGGCATGCTCGGCATGGAGCAGCCGTGGCTCCTCGGCGTGATCGGCGTGCTCTTCCTGACGCTCAAGGCGAGCGTGCTCGCGGCGATCTACCGCGAGATCTGCGTGCTCAAGGAGGGTCTGCCGGCCGAGGAGGTCGGCGCGATCTTCTCCTAGCCCCGGGCTAGGAAGCCGGGGGGGGTCCGGGGGACCGGCTCACCTCGAGTGCTTGTCCTTCTTGCGCTTCCCGAGCAGCATCCTCCGCTCGAGGTGCGCGCGAAGCTCCCGGTAGAACTCCCGGAGGAACCGGTCGGTCTTCACGTCCCCCTCGAAACCGATCTTTCTCCGGATCTGCTTCTCGACGGCGGCGCACGCGTCGCGGCGGCCGGGATCGGTCCGCCGCAGCAGGTCCTCGAGCACCTGGAGCTCGTAGATCCCGTACACGGAGAGCTGCTCGTTCGTGAACGTGCACGTGGCCTCGGACGCGGTCTCCCCGAGGTCGGGCAGGAGGACCGCGCGCGGCGCGACCACGACGATCGTGCCCGCGACCATGTCCCCCACCCGGAGGCGGCTCCGGTTGAAGAGCGGCATCAGCAGGAACACGAACGCCCAGACCGAGAAGAGGAGCCGCGCCCAGCCCGGCGCGTCCGGCCACACGAGTTGCGGGAAGAAGAGGAACGTGATGGGGAGCCACACCTCGATCTCGCGCATCAGGTTGCGCACGACGACCGCCTCGGAGCGGAGCGGCCCGCCCGTCGCGTCCATGACGCGGGTCCCGACCACGCGCTTGCCCGGCGTGCGCCCCTGCCACCGGATCTCGAACCAGATGAAGTAGAACGAGCGGACCAGGAACACGGCGAGGAGCCCGAACGCCAGCCCCCAGCCCTCGTCGCCGTCGGTCGCTCCCCCGACGATGAGGATGAGCGCGATCATGACCACCGCCTGGATCAGGAGGTCGAGCAGGAACCCGCCGGCGCGGTCCCCGGCGCGGGCGAGCTCGATCCGGAGCGGGATGCCCTCGGGCGTCACGATCCGGCGCTCGAGGCTCTTGCCCTCGGCGGCGACCGCGGCCGTCACGGGCGCGCCTCCCGGCCGACCCGCAGGAAGTAGAAGGCCCAGAACACGAGCGTCGCCTGCGCCACGAGGTAGCGCGCCGTGTCGCTCGTGACCAGCTGGCGGAAGATCCCCTCGATGAGGCCCGCGACGAGGAGCATCGCGATCGCGCCGAGGACGACGACGCCCGCCTCGCGGCCGCGGATCGCGAGGTTCCGGAGGCGCGTGTGCCGGCCGGGGAAGACGAGGGCCTGCGCCACGATGAGGCCGGCGCCCCCGCACAGCACGACCGCGAGGAGCTCGGTGATGCCGTGGGGCAGGAGCCACCCCCAGAGCGCGACGCCGAGGCCGCGCGACGCGTAGAGGGCAGAGAAGGCGCCCAGCATGAGGCCGGTGGAGAAGAGCAGGAGGTAGACCGGGATGCCGGCGACGAACCCGAGGGCGAATGCGAACATCCCGACCCGCGCATTGTGCGTGAAGAGGAAGCTCGCGAACGCGCCCAGCCTCGCCGTGGAACGTCCCTCCCCGTCGTAGAGGCCGTTGCGCAGGAACTCGGTCGTCGCCGCAGGGTCGCGCCCGCCGGCGAGCCCCTCGTCGACGAAGACGTAGTACCAGTCGGGGTCGCGGGCCACGAGCACGTGGCCGACGAGCGTGCCGAGCACGAGGAAGAGTCCCGCCATGGCCATGTGCCAGCCGTAGCGCCGGACCGCGGCCGGGAAGCGCTCCCCGAAGAACCCCGACACGGCGTTGCCGAGGGAGCGCGTGGTGCCGTAGACGCAGAAGTAGGCGCGCGCGCAGAGGCTCTCGAGGTACTCGACGAGGTTCCGGTCGAGTGAGATCGCGCGCGCGACGCTCAGGGAGGAGAGCGTGGCGCGGTAGAGCAGCGGCAGCCGCGCGAGCTGCTGCGCGGGGAGCGACCGGACGCCCGACTTCTCCGCGCGCTCGACGAGCCGCTCCAGCTCGCGCCAGGCGCCCTCGCGCTCCTTCCTGAACTGCGTGCTCCTCAGGCCCCCCGGCCCCCCCCTCATACCATCTCCCTCCGCTTCACCTCGAGGTAGCGGTTCAGGAGGTCGGTCGTGACCCGCTGCGGCGGCACGTCGATGGTGTGCACGCCGAGCCGCGCGAGCTTCCGGAGCACCCGGTCGCGCTCCCGCACGAAGTCGGCGGCGACGACCGCGCGGTGGAGCACGTCGAGCGCGGCCGGCCGCGCGTGCGCCATCTCGACGAGTTCGGGGTCGCGGAGCGTGACGAAGAGCACGAGGTGGCGCCGCGACAGGCGCGCGAGGTTGTCGATCATCAGCTCCGCGGTGATCGTGTCCGTGAAGTCGGTGAGCAGCACGATCAGCGAGCGGCGGCGGAGGCGCACGGAGAGGTCGGTGAGCGCGAGCGTGAAGTTCGTCTCGGCCGTCGAGTAGGCGGCCGCGGAGGTCTGCTGCTGAAGCCGCCGGAACGCGGCCGTGCCGCCGGCGGGCTCGGTGTAGGAGCGCACCTGCGCGTCGAACGTGAACCAGCCGACGCGGTCGCCCGTGCGGAGGCAGACGTAGCTGAGCAGGAGGCCCGCGTTGATCGCGTGGTCGAGCTTCGGGATGCCGGCGAGCGGCTGCCCCATCAGGTGGCCCGTGTCGAGCGCGAGGACCACCTGGTGGTTGCGCTCCGCGCGGAACTCCTCGCAGAGCAGCTTGCGGTGGCGCGCGGACGCCTTCCAGTTGAGCGCGCGGTGGTCGAGGCCGGCGACATACTCGCGCAGCGACTCGAACTCGGAGCCGTCGCCGACGTAGCGCTCGACCTTCTGGCCCGACAGGAACTCGCGGGCGGAGAAGAAGCGCAGCGCCGCGTGCCGCACCGCCTTCACGTTGGGGATGACGGGCACGTCGATCTCGCACCGGTGGCGGAGCGTGCGGCGGACGAGCCCGAGCGGGCCGGTCCACCGGAGCCACAGCGTGTGCACGCGCGCCTTGCCGCGGCGGAGCGGAACGAGCGGGATCTCGTGCCGCGCCTCCGCGCCGGCGGGCCGGAGGCGCGCGGGCGGCTGCGGCGCGAGGTTCGCCGACAGGTCGGCGAGCACCTCGATCGGCGGCGGGGCGCGGTCCGCGACGCGGATCGTGACCGCGAGCGGCTCGCGGTCGCCGATGTAGAGCGTCTCGGGCGCCGCGACGTCCGCGCGCACGCGCCGCCGCGCGACGCCGAACACCGCGTCGAACGCGCAGAGGAGCAGCGAGAGGGCGAAGCAGGAGGCCCAGAGCGTCCAGAGCCCGCGGCCCACGAGCGCGGCGAGCAGCGCGACCGGCACCCCGGCGGCGAACAGGAGGACGCAACGCAGCGAGGGGCGCATCGTCTAGCGCGGCGCGGGCACCCTCTGGACGACCTGCTCGACGACCGCTTCCGCCGTCAGCGCCTCGATCTCCGCGCCGGGTGCCAGGACCACGCGATGGCGGAGCGTCGGGAGCGCGAGCCGCTTCACGTCGTCCGGGATCACGTAGTCGCGCCCCTCGAGCGCCGCCAGCGCGCGCGTCGCCGCAGCGATCATGTTGGCGCAGCGCGGGGAGGCGCCGAAGAGCAGCGTCGGCAGCCCGCGGGTCGCCCGCACGAGGTCGACGACGTAGTCCACGATCTGGTCGGAGAGGCGGATCTTCTCCACGACGCCGCGGAAGGCCACGAGCGCGTCGAGGTCCGCCACGGGCTCGATCCCGAAGTCCGCGATGCGCGGCATGGCGGTGCGGTGGCCGTGGCGCTGCACGATCGAGCGCTCCTCGTCCCGCGACGGGTAGGCGATGACGATCTTGAAGAGGAAGCGGTCGAGCTGCGCCTCGGGCAGGGGGTAGGTGCCCTCCTGCTCGATCGGGTTCTGCGTGGCGATCACCATGAAGCCGGCGCCGAGCTCGTGCGAGGTGCCGTCGATCGTGACCGTCCGCTCCTGCATCGCCTGGAGGAGCGCGGCCTGCGTCTTCGGCGGCGTCCGGTTGATCTCGTCGGCGAGCAGGACCTGCGTGAAGACCGGCCCCTTCGTGAGCACGAAGCTGTTCGTGCGGAAGTCGAAGAGGTTCGTGCCGAGCACGTCGCCCGGCATCAGGTCGGGCGTGAACTGGATGCGGTTGAAGTCGAGCGAGAGGCAGGCGGCGAAGGCGCGGGCGAGCAGGGTCTTGGCGGTGCCGGGGACGCCCTCGATGAGCACGTGCCCCTCGCAGAGGAGGCTCACGAGCATCAGGTCGAGCGCCGCGTCCTGCCCGACGACGACGCGATGCACCTGTTCCCGCAGCCGCTCGCCCGCGTTACGGATGTCCGATACGTCCACCGATCGTCTCCTCCCTCCAGCGATGGACCCGGCGCGCGATCGCGAGGATGTGCCGCCGGTCCGTCGATTCCTTCCTCACGAGCTCGCGCAGGTCGCCGAGCCGGATCGAGCCGTGCGCGCGGTCGAGCCGCGCCTCGGCCTCCGCCGCCTTGAGCTCCGCCGGCACGTGGAGCGCCCCGCGGACCTCGGCAACCGCGCCGTCGAGGTAGCGGCGCAGCGCGTGCGCGCCGTGCCCCCCGTAGGCGAGCAGCGCGGCGATGTTGCCGATGAGCGCCTTCTTCCCGGCCTCGTGGGGAGGCGGCGCCGGGTGCGGCGCGCCGAACCGCCCCATCGCAGCCCAGAGCAGCGTGGCCGCCGCGAAGAGCGCCTGGATCGTCGCGAGGCCGAGCGGGAACTCGAAGAGCGAGCGGAAGAGGCTCGGCTCCTTGCCGAAGCCGTGCAGCGTCTCGTCGATCACGACCGCGTCCTGCTCGCCGCGGGCGAGGGCGAGCATGCCCATCGTCGCGAGCGCGTTGCCCGGGCGCATGAGCCCGTGGTTCGAGAGCAGGTCCGGATCGGAAAGGATGAAGACGTTGCCCCGCGGGGTCGAAACCCGGCCGAGAAGGACCCCTTGCGCGCACGTGGCGCTCTTGCCGCCGATGTTCCCGCGCAGCAGCTGCGGGGCAACGATGTCCGGCGTCGCCCCGACCTCGCCGGCGCGCCACGACACCGGATCGCCGGGCGGCACGCGAACGAGATTCACGTCAGCGCCGATCGCGCGAAGCACCTCCTCGACCTCCCACGGCTGCACGAGCTCCGCGGACTCGATGAAGCCCGGGTCCTCCTCCGACTCGATGCCGCGCCACTTCGGAAGGACGATGAGCGTCCGGTCCGCCTGCCCGATCATGCCGAGGAGCGTCCGGCGCCGCGTCTCGCTCCCGCCGATGCCGGGCTCCAGCACGACGAGGAGCGCGGCGTCGCGCGCCTTGCGGCCCGAGTTGAAGCGGCTCACGACCACCGGCACGCGGAGCTCGTGCAGCAACTCGACGAACGCGTGGTGCCCGAGCGCCGAGCGGCTGAAGGAGTCGGCGCCCGAGGAGCGAGCGGGCACCAGCTCGGGTCCGAAGATGCCCCACAGGAGGAGCGCGAGGAACGAGACGCCCGCGACCGCCGTGAGGATGATCGTCGTGCGCCTGCGGAAGGGGTTCACGCCGCCCTCCGCGCCACGATCGCGGCCAGCCAGGCCAGCGCGCGGCGGTAGTCGCCCTCCGTCGCCGGCAGCCCCCCGAAGCGGGTGACCTCGACCAGCCGCACGAGGGAGCCGAACGCCTCCCGCGCGTCGTCGCCGAGCTTGCTGGCCGCGAGGACCTCGCGGCTGGTCCACGCGGGCGGCAGGCCGGATCCGGCACGCCCGATGGAGGCGAGGGCGAGGACGAGGATCGAGTGCACGGCCTCGCCGAAGAGTCCCCGGAGCGCGAGCGCCTCGTGGTCGGCGGCCGGGGCGCGATGCGCCACGACCGGTGCGGCCGCGGGCGCCGCCTCGTCCCTCGCGACGGCGGCCCTGGCGAGCCGCCGCATCCGCGCCTCCCGCGCGACCCACGCGACGAGCGCGGCCGCGAGCGCGCCGGCGACGAGGAAGAGGACGATCCTCCACACGGGCCCGAGGTCGGTCGGCTCGACGGGATTGCGCCGGCGCTCGGGCGTCCTCTCGAGGGACCGCCGCTCGCGCTCGCGAGCCGTCCGTGCCTCCGGCGCATGCTCGACCGGCAGCTCGGTCTGGTACCGGTCGCCGGCGCGAACGCGCGCGAGGGCATGGTCGACATCCGACGCGGAGGGGGCGCCAAGGAGCAGCCAGAGGATCCCCGCAACCACCATGGGGCCCTGATGCTACAGGAAAGAGGGAGGGTCCCGGGAACCCGTCTTCACCGGCTCGGCGCGGGACTCCGCAGGAAGAGCCAGACCCAGCCGTGGTCCTCGGACTCGGGAGGCAGCTTCGCGTAAAGCTCCTGCCACTCTTCCATCGTGGCGTCCAGCTCCTCGGCGATCTTCTTGCCCTCCTCCCGATCCTTCTCGACCTTCAGCGCCTCGAAGAGCTCCCCCTGCTTGAGGCGCAGCGCCTCGATCTGCCTCCGGATCGCGTCGTGCGCCGCCTTCTCCTCGGGCGCGGGATCGGGGCGCGCGGGCTTCACCGACGAGATGTCGCCCACGAGGAGGTCGAGGCGGCCGTCGCCGTTCCAGTCCGCGGCGCACACCTTCGCGCGGTGGCCCGGCGCTGGCTCCGCCGGCGCGTCGGCCCCGGACCGGACCTTGGTCGGCGGGACGAGCTGCTCGGGAGGGCCAAGCCGGGGCGGCAGCCCGCCGGCGTTGCGATAGAGGCTGACGCTCCCGTCGCCGCTGCCGACGAAGAGGTCGAGGTCGCCGTCCGCGTCCCAGTCCGCGGCGAAGGGCCCCGCGTCCCCCGCGACCTTCACCGGAAGGAAGAACCCGAAGCGGAGGGCGATCGCCTTGCCGAAGGCGGGCGCCGCCTTCGTCCCCTCGTTGAGCACGAGGTGGACGTTGCCGTCGATGTCGCCGATCAGGAGGTCGAGGTCCCCGTCGCCGTCCCAGTCGGCCGCGTGGACCGCGGAGGCCGTGCCGGTGATCGCGCCCTCCTGGCCCTCAGGGACCTCGATGCGCTCCCCGTCATAGACGATCACGGTCCCCTTCCCGGTCTCCTCGAAGGTCGCGTCGCCGGCGACGAGGATCCCGTCGATGTCGGTCTTCAGCACCCCCCCGCCGACGTTGATGCACTTCCCGTTCTTGTGCCGGAGCTTCGCGGGCTTGGCGAAGGTCCGCCCCGGACCGCCCTTGAAGAGGAAGATCTCGCCGGGCCAGGAGCCGGAGAGCAGGTCGAGGTTGCCGTCGCCGTCGAGGTCCGCCAACTGCGGGCCGAACCCGACGCATCACCCCGTGGGGACGCGGCCGTCCTCCGCCCCGTCCTTGAACTTGACGCCCGCCGCGAGCTTCGGCGCCGCGTTCGTGCCCTCGTTGCGGAAGATCCAGAGGATGCCGCCCCCGAACTGGCCGACGAGGAGGTCCCTCACGCCGTCGCCGTCGAAGTCCGCGACGAAGGGCGCGGCGTGCCCGACCTCGGTATCGATCGGCTTCCCGCCCGCCTCGATCCGCACCGGCGGAAGGAGCTCCCCCGGAGCCCCCTCGCCTCCTGCCCCGACCGCGCACAAGAGGATGAACGCGAACGCACGCCCCATCGGCCACCTCGCTCGCACCAGTCTACGGTCCCGCGGCGGGCGGCGCCGCGCCTACTTCTCGTTGTAGTAGTCGAGGTAGTCGAGAAGCCGGTTGGCCCATTCCACCATGGCCCCGTCGACGGCCAGCCACTCGCGCGGCACGTCGCGGCCCGCCGAGCTCCCCTGGATCCGGTCGATCGCGGCCGCGAGACGCGCGCCGCTCACGGAGTCGACGATTTCGGCCTCCATCGCGGCGCCGCCGACGCGGAAGTCGGGATCGCCGGGCTTGCCGCCGGTCGACTTCTCGACGTCGGTGATCGCGATGCGGACGCGCAGCACGTTCGGCCCGGGCGCGAGCGCGAGCGTGTAGTAGGGGGCGATCGTGTCCTTCAGGATCTTCGTGAAGTGGTCGGCGATCTTCTGCTGCGCGGCGGGGCTGAGCTCGCCGGCCGTGGACGCCTTCAGCGGCATCACGACGACCGGGTCGATCAGCACGCGGTCGTACTCCTGGAGGTCCGCGTCCGGCTTGATGTACACCCAGTCCGACTTGTACTTCTCGTCGTGTCGGAGCTCGGAGTAGTCGCTCATGAAGCCCGAGGTGCTCTTCGGGCCGGGACCCTTCGACGCGCAGGCCGCCGCGAGGAGCGCGATCCCGAGGACGATGTTTCTTCCGCTCATTGCCGCCGCTCCTAGTAGCTCACGTCCCAGTAGCCTTCCCAGTACTTCTTGACGTCCGCCGGTGCCGACGCCGGACGCTTCTCGGAGATCCGGAACTTGTTCTTCACGTCCCGCCACCAGCTCTGCCATTCGTCGTCCGACTCCCCCATGTCGAGGCCCGTGAGCACGCAGAGCGCCGGCCGGAAGAAGCGCATCCCGCGGGACCTCGTGTCCACCGAGCGCGACCTGCGGCCGCCGCTCTCCTCGGTCGTGAGCCGCATCCCCTTCATCAGCGCCTCGATCGACTTCTTCTCGCGGATGTTCGCGATGCCGAAGATGCGCGCCTCCGCGACCTTCGGGGTCAGCCCCTTGAACGGGCTGTCGGCAAGGACCGTGAGCGAGGACTTGTCGCCGTGGCGGCCGATCGCCTTGAAGAGCGCGGCGTAGGGGTCCTCCCGCTCGGCGAGGAGCTTCCCCTCGCGCCGGTAGAGCCGGTGAAGCTGTTTCAGCGCCTCGGGGCTCTGGTTCCAGCCGAGCGCCGCGATGGTCTCGATCTTCACCCCCTCGTCCCTGGAGCGGAGCCCCTTGGCGAGGGCGTGGACGACATCGGGCGAGTTGATCCCGCCCTGCGAGCGGATCACCGCGATCTGGGCTGCCGTGTCCTTGCCCTTGAAGGCCTCGGTGAGGGCTTCGACCGCCGTCTTCACGACTCCCGGGGAGGGATCCTCGACGAGCGGGTAGGGCGAGCCGGCCCAGACCGCCGACGCGAACGCAAGGACGGGCAACCAGCGCATGGGATCCTCCTCTGCGGCGCTAACGCTACCCAGCGGACCCGCAAACGGTCAACCGCGAGCCCCGTCGGGCGTGCGGGGAGGAGGCAAGGGGGTTCCGGGGGCAGGGGCCCGAAATCCCGCTTCCGGAGCGGGCGGATCGGCCCCTCGCATCGGTTTCGCCGATGGCTCCGAGCGGCCCTGCCAACGGCCGGGGAGCGTCGGCGGGCGGCGCAGGAAGCTTGTGATAGGGTCTCTCGCGGAGGAGATCCCGATGGACAAGAGACTTCGGGCCCTCGTTGTCGCTGCCGCGCTGCTCGCCCCCGCGGGCGTGTTCGCGGAGGACACGAAGGCGCCCGCCGAGGACGCGGCGAAAAAGGACCTCGAGGTCGGCACCGGCGTGGGGCAGAAGATCCCGCAGGTGAAGGCCGACGTCTGGGACCTCTCCGGCGAGGAGCCGGTGAAGTCCGCGTTCGACAGCCACGCGACGGAGAAGCCGACCGCGTACGTGTTCGTCAGCGGCGCCTGCCCGTGGTGCGTGAAGTACCAGGAGCGCATCGCCGCCGCCGTGAAGACGTACGGAGGGAAGGGGATCCGGTTCGTGATGGTCTACCCGATGACGAAGGAGCCGAACGCCGGGAAGCGGGCGTGGCACAAGAAGTCCGGGTTCGAGGCGCCGCTGCTCGACGACGCGGACGCCTCCATCGCGAGAAAGCTCGGCGTCACCAAGACGCCGGAGGTGATCCTCACCTCCAAGGAGGGCGAGATCCTCTTCCGCGGCGGCATCGACGACAGCCCGACCGACGCGTCGAAGGTCAAGAGCCCCTACTTCGCGAACGCCTGCGACGACCTGCTCGCGGACCGCAAGGTGGCGGTCACGACCGCGCCGATGTACGGCTGACCGGTGAAGTTCTAGCCGTCGGTACGACGGCTTTCGCGCGCGCGCCGGCCGGGCCCCTCCGGCCGGCGCGCTCCGTTTCCGGCCCGGCGCGCGGCGCACGCGCCCCCGGGGAGGCACCCGGGAGGCCTGGCCCCGGCGGGTCTGCTACCGTGACCGCGGAGCGCAAGGCGGCGATGACCGACGCGGAGGCGATCAGCAAGCGCGCGCTCGACCGGTTCGAGCCGAGGCTCTTCGAGGTGGTGGACCATCTCGCATGGCGGCTCGCGCAGATCGCGGCGGCGGCCGGCGTGGCGGCGGCGCTCTTCGTGCTCTTCGTGCTGCGCCTCTCGGGGCGACGGGCAGGGGGTCCGGGGGCATGCACGTAGGTTCGCTGCCCCCGGAGCCGCGCCGCGTCGGGCGGTCCACGGCTATGCTTCTCAGACAGAGCCTAGGGCATCTTCCCGATTCCGGGCCCCCCAGCCCCCCCCACTTCCCCGGGCAAGCTGGACTCCGCACGCGCGTTGCGCTAAGGGAAGGTCATGCGAACGCACCTCACACTGCTTTTCGCCCTTCTCGCCGGCTGCGCCGCCACCGGAGGCAAGCCCGTGCCGCAGAAGAGCGAGCCCGGCATGACCTGGATCGCGCAGGCTCTTCCGAGCGGGAAGACCTCGACGAGCGCGATCCTCGTGGAGCGCGGCACGCCCACGCAGGTCCCGCTCGGGAAGCCCTTCGACTACGAGATCCGGGTCACGAACCTCGCCGAGCACGACCTCTGCGACATCGTCGTCGACGAGGAACTCGCGCCGAGCGTCACGCTCAACCACGCGGAGCCCGCGCCGGCGGCGACCGAGGGACGGAAGGTGCGGTGGGACGTCGGCACGCTCGCGAAGGGCGCGACCGCGTCGATCAAGGTCAACGCGACGCCCGGTGCGACGGGCGACGTCTCGAACCGCTGCGAGGTCCGCTATCGCGCGCTCGTCGGCGGCACCGTCATGGTCGTCGAGCCGAAGCTCGCGATCGTCAGCGAGATCGAGCCGCTGAGCCTCGTGAACGAGCCGGTCGGCGTGCGCTTCAAGGTGACGAACCCGGGGACGGGCAGCGCGAGCGGCGTCGTCATCAGCGGCGAGCTGCCGAAGGGCGTGACGACCCTCGACGGGCAGAGCGCGGTGAAGATCGACGTCGGCAACCTGCCGGCGGGCGCGTCGCGCGACTTCGTCGTGCAGGTGAAGGGCACGGAGCCCGGCGCGCACGCGCTCAAGGCGGTGGCGACGTCCGAGGACGGGCTCAGCGCGGAGACGGGCGAGACGAAGCTCGAGGTCCGCCGTGCGAAGCTCGAGATCCAGGTGGCGACGCCCGCGGACTGGCTCCTCGACCGCGCCCTCGCGTGCACGCTGAAGGTGCGGAACGCGGGCGACGGCGACGCGCGCAACGCGCAGGTCGAGGTGACGCTCGCGGAAGGCATCGCCTACGTCGGCGCGAGCGAGGCCGTGCAGGCGTCCGCGGGCGCGATCCGCTGGGACCTCGGCACGCTCGCCGCGGGGCAGGAGCGCGCGCTCGAGCTGAAGGTGAGTGCCTCGAAGCCGATCGAGGTCGAGCTCGGGGCGAAGGTGTCGGCGGACTACGCCGAGGCCGCGGCGGCCACGGCCAAGACGCGGTTCCAGGGTGTCGCGGCGCTCTCGCTCGAGGTCGTGGACAACGAGGACCCGATCGCGGTCGGGTCCGAGGTCACCTACACGATCACGGTGAGGAACCAGGGGTCGGCGCCGGCGCGCAACGTGCGCGTGGAGTGCGCGAGCGAGGATGGCATGGCGCTCGTGGGCGCGGACGGCGCGACGAAGCGGGAGGGGTCCGGGGAACCCGCGAAGTCCTTCGCGTTCGTCTCGCTCGATGCGCTGGCGCCGGGCCAGACGGCGACGTGGTGGGTCAAGGTGAAGGCGGAGAAGGCGGGCGACGTGCGGTTCCGCGCGAGCGTGACGAGCGGCGACATGGAGCGCCCCGTCGGCGAAACCGAAGCGACGAAGTTCTATCAGTAGCGGTACCGGGTTCGTTTCTAAAGAGTTTCCGCGGAAAACCCGCGTGGTAGAGGGGTTTTGGGGGCCCGCGTGCCCCCGGCAAGTGACACCAGCCCGCGACTTAGGGGATGGAGAACCCTTCATGCCCCGCCCTCCCCGCCGTGACGAACCTGGAGCCTGGCACCACATCTTCAACCGCGCGACCGCCAAGCGGCCGCTGTTTGGCTCCCGCAGGGACTACCGCTACTTCCTCGCATGCGTCGCGCGTGCGGCCCGATCGGGGACGATCGAGGTGCACCGGTTCGTCCTCATGATCAACCACTTCCACATGCTCGTGCGGAGTCCGGTGGGACGTCTGGACCGGGCCATGCACGACATCCAGATGCAGCACGCCCGCCGCTTGAACCGCCGGCTCGAGCGCGACGGCGCCATCTTCCGAGCCCGGTACGGCAGCCGTCGGGTCTACTCGCAGGCATATCGCTACGCTCTCGTGAGCTACATCGACGCCAACCCGGTCGCCGCCGGCCTCATTGCTCGCCCGGAGCTATTCCCCTGGTCGAGCGCGAAGCACTATGCCTCGACCCGCAGGCCGCCGTGGCTGACCACGCAATGGGCCGATGAACAGGTTCGCGCGCACACAGGTCGCGATCCGCGTGACGTAACGGCCTGCCGCGAGGTCTTCCCGCTTCGCTGCGACCCCGGCTTCCTCGCGTGGGTCGAGCGCCGCCTGCGGTACCGCTCGGCCGCACGCGATGATCTCGACATCGTGCTCGGTCCCGAACCCTCAGCGACGCTCGGCTGGATGCGGCGATGTGCCGAGCTGGCGGACGGGGAGGAGCACACTCTCCCCATCGCGGAAGCGTCCGCGATCCTCCATGCCATCGATGTCGCCCGACAGCAGGCCACGAAGCTCGACTGGCGACGCGGGGCGGCGCGCGGTCCGGCCGCTGCGACCGCCGACATGCTCCGCGCGGGGCTTCTGCGGGACGCAGGTCGGCTTACGTGGTCAGAGATCGCGCAACGCGCCGGGTTCACCGCTCCCACGGCGCGAAACCACTGGCTCGCGCATCGCGCGAGAGCGCTGGCCGACCCCGTCTACGCCGATCTCGCGGCGGCCATCGTGCGGGCGGCGGCGAACTCGACGCTCGGCAGGGTCGTCATGGCGTTCCGGTGCAGCTCGTTGTCCCCGGGAGCATGACCCCAACCAGGCGAAGCGGCCTGCCACGCGGCCTTTTGAGGATTACTCTTTCGAAACGAACCCGGTACCGCCCAGCAGCGACTCGCCGCCGGCGGCGCGGTAGGCGTCCGTCGCCGCGAGGCGGCCGGCGCGCGCCGTCGCCACCGCCTGCGCGTAGCGCGGGTCGCCACGCACCGGCTCGAGCCACGGGTCGCGCTCGATCGCCTGGTCGATGCAGAAGCCGCGCGCGCACACGCGCCCGAGCGCCTCGAGGCCAAGGTCGATCTCGCCCACGTGCACGAGGTTGCGGGCGCCGAAGTACCGCCCCTCCGGGTCGTGGAAGCTCGATGCCAGGACCGCGCGGGTCGCCGCGAGGCACTCCCCGCGGTTGCCCTCGATCGCCGCCCGGTCCGACGCGAGCACGCTCCGCTCGAGCGCGTGCGGGCTCCGCCGCTCGCGTTCGCGGGAGACCTCGGCCGCCTCCGCGCTCCGCCCCATGAGCGGCAGCGAGTAGCAATGCGTCCACCCGAGGTCCTCGTCGTCGTAGCGGAGCGCCATCTCGTAGTTACCGCGCATCCAGTGGGTGTACGTGACGCTCGTGCGGATGCCGGGGTCGAGCCGTCGCGCCTTCCGGTCCGCCTCGAGGGACGCGTCGAGAAGCCCGCAGAAGCGGCAGGCGACGACGAGCCCCGCCCACAGCTCCGCGTCCGTCGGCGCGCGCCGCGCCTGCTCGAGAAGCCGCACCATCGCCTCCTTCGAGCGCCCCAGCTCCTCGATCTCGTGGTACGCGAACAGGTTGTGCGCGATCGGGAGCTCCGGGTTCAGCTCGAGGGAGCGCCGGAACGCCGTCTCGGCCTCCGCGAGGTCCGCGACCGGGTCGCCGTGGCCGTACTTGGCCATCACGCGGCACACGCGCCCGAGCCTTGCCCACGCAGGCGCGAAGCCGGGATCCTCCGCGAGGCAGGCGCGGTAGAGGTCGCGCGCCGCGGAGAGCATGCCGAAGTTGTAGGAGATCTGGTTCGCGCGCAGGAACAGCTCGTAGGCCTTCGCGTTCGCGGGCACGTCCTGCCGCAGGGCCCGCCGCCGCCCCGGCGTGAGCTCCAGCGCGAGCGAGTCCACGATGAGGCGCGCAAGGTCGTCCTGCAGCCGGAAGACGTCGTCGGTAGAGCCCTCGGCGGTCTTCGACCACGCGACGCGGCCGTCCGGCACCTCGACGAGCTCCGCGTGGACGCGCAGCCGGCTGCCCGCGCGCTGGATCGTGCCGGCGAGCGCGAGCTCGGCGCCGGTCTCGGCGACGAGGCGGGGGTCGAGCGCGTCGCCCGCGTGCTTCGCGCCCACCTGGCTCGACAGCACCGAGAGCCCCTCGATCCCGCGGAGCGACGTCGTGAGCGCGTCGGAGAGGCCGAGCGGCAGGAAGTCGATCTCCGCATCGGGGCGCAGCAGCCGGAAGGGCACGACGACCATCCGGTGGATATGCACGGCCGCGGGGCGCTCGCCGCCCGCCGCGAGCGCGAGCGCCGCCCGCAATTCGTCCGCCATCGCGCCGGCGGCCGGGCGCTCGTCGGCGCGCTTCGACAGCGCGCGCTGGACGACGCGGTCGACGGCCTGCGCCGCGGGGCCGCCCGTGAGCGACGGCGGCTGGTCGTGGAGCACGGCGTGCATGAGGTCGGCCGCGCGGTCGCCGCGGAAGGCGCGCGCGCCCGCGACCATCTCGACGAGCATCGCGCCGACCGCGAAGACGTCGGTCCTGGGCCCCACTTCCTCGCCGGTCCACTGCTCGGGCGCCATGTAGCCGGGCGTCCCGACGAAGAACCCCGTCTGCGTGAGCCGCTGCCCCCCGGACCCCCCTGCCTCCATCGGGAGCGCGAGCCCGAAATCGAGGAGCTTCACCCCGTGCGCCGTGAGGAAGACGTTCGACGGCTTCAGGTCGCGGTGCACGATGCCCTGGCCGTGCAGCGCGTCGAGCGCGCCGAGGATCGCGATCGCGGCCTCGAGCGCGTCGCGAAGCGGCATCGGCCCCTTCGCGAGCCGCGACGCGAGCGGCTCGCCCTCGAGCAGTTCCATCGCGAGGAACGTCTCGCCGCCCTCCTCGCCCACCTCGTAGACCTGGCAGACGTTGGGGTGGCTGACGGCGGCGGCCGCGCGCGCCTCGCGCCGGAGCCGCTCGCGCGCCGTCTTGTCGGCGACCTCCGCGCGGATCGTCTTCAGCGCGACCTTCCGGCCGAGCGACGTGTCCTCTGCGAGGTAGACGACACCCATCCCCCCCTCGCCGAGCTTCCCGAGAAGGCGGTAGCGTCCGAACACCTTACTTCCGCTTCTTGGGCTTCGACTTCTTCTTCCCCGCCTTCTTCTTCGCCTTCTTGCGCGCCGGCTTCGCCTTCGCCGCCTTCGCCTTGCCGCGGACGTAGCGGCCTTCGATGAAGGTCTGCCAGGTGTTGCCGTCCGGCGAGACGTCGATCCGGTACTCGTGCACGCCCGGGGCGACGAACGTGTAGACGTAGCGCGTGCGCCCGGAGGGCCCGGCGCCGTGGAAGGTGAGCGTGTCGCCCTCCCACGTGCCCGGCTTCGCCTCGGGCGGCATGCCGCCGACGCTGTCCGACCAGTGCTGGAGGTAGCGGCGGTGCTGCGCGTCGTAGCCGGTGACGCCGTGGCCGACGTAGCTGACCTTGCCGTCGCGCTTCTGGACGTACTCGGTGACGACGCAGAAGCCGTCGCACGCGGCGCGCGCCTCGATGGTCGCGGTCGCGGTCCCGCCCTGCGGGTCCCAGGGAGAGGGGTGCATGGTCTCCTTGCCGGTCCAGTGGCCGGCCAGCGCGGAGATGAGGTGCCGGTGCTCCTCGGTGGGCTTGGGCATTTCCATGGGCGGGATTCTACCGTTCGCCGGGACCGCGGCGAAGGGTCGCCCGCGCGGGCCGCGGCCGTTACCCTTGGGGCCTTGAGGAAGCTGCTCCAGGGGTTCCGCTCCGTCGACAAGGGCTCCGCCATCGCGCTCGTCTACACGGCGGCGCACCTCTCCGCGATCGAGTTCTGGTTCCTGACGACGGTGGTCCAGCAACGGCTCGACCGGCGCCGGCGCAGCGTCTCGCTCGAGGCCGGCGCGACCTGGTCGATCGCGACCATCGTGCTGGAGATGCTCGTGCCCCTGCTGCTGATCAAGCTGGTGCACCGGCGGCGCATCCTGGACCACGGCTGGCGGCTCGAGGGGTTCTTTCGCCACATCTGGGTGTACCTGGGCCTCTACCTGCTCATGGTGCCCGTCGTCTACTGGGCGTCGCTCCGGCAGGACTTCATGATCCGCTACCCGTTCGTGCCGGAGGCGCGCAAGGACTTCGCGGTCTTCCTGAAGTGGGAGGCCTTCTACCTGGCGCAGTTCTTCGCGCTCGAGTCGTTCTTCCGCGGGTACCTGCTGTTCACGCTCGAGCGGTCGTTCGGGTGGAACGCGTGCTTCATCATGGCGGTGCCCTACTGCGCGATCCACTGGCACAAGGCGCCGCTCGAGTGCTTCGCCGCGATCTTCGCCGGCGTGTTCCTCGGCGGGATGGCGCTCCGCTTCCGCTCCTGGTACGGCGGCGCGGTGCTCCACAGCCTCGTGGCCGTGACGATGGACGGCCTCGCCTTCGCGCGCGCGGCCGGCTGAGCCGCCCCCCGGCCCCCCCCATATCCACGGGCGCGAGGCCCCCGACTTGACACCCGCCGTTCCGCTGCTACACTTCGCCAAGTGACGAAATGCATTCCTTCCTCGCGATCGCCAAGGCCCTGTCGGACGAGACGCGCGTGCGCGCGCTCCTCTCGCTCGAGGGCGGCGAGCTCTGCCTCTGCCAGGTCGTCGACCTGCTGAGGCTCTCGCCGTCGACCGTGTCGAAGCACATGTCGGTGCTCCGGCACGCGGGCCTCGTCGCGAGCCGCCGCGACGGCCGGTGGATGCACTACCGGCTCTCGGGCAGCACCCCCGCCGCGCGCGAGGCGCTGCGGTGGGCGCGGCGGTGCCTCGCGGGCGAGAAGACCGTGGTGGACGACGCGAAGCGCGTCTGCTGCATCCGAGGGAAGGACGTCCAGGAGCTGGCAACCTGTTGCTACAAGGAGCAGTCGTGAACGACATCCGCGAAGTGGTCCGGGACGCGTACGGCAAGACGGCAAGGGGTGAGGGGGAGGCCTTGGGTCATCCGATGACCCAAGGTCGGAGCGAGGAGGCAGGGTGCTGCGGGCCCTCGTGCTGCGGCGGCCCGTCGACGACGGCCGACGAGCTGGCGAGGAAGATCGGCTACTCGCCGGAGGAGCTGCGCGCGCTGCCGGAGGGCAGCAACCTCGGGCTCTCGTGCGGGAACCCGACCGCGATCGCCGCGCTCGAGCCCGGGCAGGTCGTGCTCGACCTCGGCAGCGGCGGCGGCTTCGACTGCTTCGTCGCGGGGCCGAAGGTCGGGGCGAAGGGGCGCGTCATCGGCGTGGACATGACCCCCGACATGATCGCGCGGGCGCGGCGGAACCTCGCGAGCTACCGCAAGAGCACCGGCCTCGAAAACGTGGAGTTCCGCCTCGGCGAGATCGAGCACCTGCCCGTGGCCGACAGGAGCGTGGACGTCGTGATCTCGAACTGCGTCATCAACCTCTCGCCGGAGAAGCCGCAGGTGTGGAGCGAGATCGCGCGCGTGCTGCGGCCGGGAGGCCGCGTCGCGGCGAGCGACATCGCGCTCCTGCGGCCGCTGCCGGACGCGGTGAAGGCCATGGTCGAGGCGCTCGTGGGCTGCGTCGCGGGCGCGGTGCTCCTCGACGAGTACCGGGCGATGGTCGAGGCCGCCGGGCTCGTGGACGCGAGGCTCACGCCCAAGCCGGAGTACGTCGCGTCGCTCCGGGGGTTCGAGGACCCGCTCTTCCGGAAGATCTCGGAGGCGCTGCCGGAGGGCACGGCGGCCCCGGACTTCCTGACGAGCGTGGATGTCACCGCCCGGAAGCGGGCGTAAGGATTCCTGACGGTTCGTGCGGACCCCAATGCCGCATCCGGCTGTCACAATCCCTTGGCGCCGCGGGACTTGTCGCTCCCCGGCGGTGCATCGGATGCCAATGAGAGGCCGATCGAGGAGCCGAGCACCAGCGCGACGACGCCCAGCGAGGCGAGTGCCGGGATCCCGAGCGCGAACGTCATCTTCGCCCCGATGAACACGAGCACGATCGCGAGGCCCATCCTCAGGTGCCGGAAGCGGGCGGCCGCGTTCGCGAGCAGGAAGTAGAGCGAGCGAAGGCCGAGGATCGCGAAGACGTTCGAGGTGAACACGATGAAGGGGTCCCGTGTCACCGCGATGACCGCCGGGATCGAGTCGACCGCGAAGATCACGTCGCTGACCTCGATCAGCAGGAGCGCGAACAGGAGCGGGGTCGCGTAGCGGCGGCCGTCTCGCGTGATCACGAACCGCGTGCCGTCGAGCGTGTTCGTCGCCGGGATCATGCGCGCCAGGAGGCGGAACACGAGCTTGTCCTCGAGCCGCATCTCCCTCTCCTTCTGGACCGCCATCTTCACGCCCGTGAGGATCAGGAACGCGCCGAACAGGTACATCACCCAGTGCCAGGTGGCGATGAGCGCGACCCCGCCGAGGATCATCGCCGCGCGCAGGACCAGCGCGGAGAGGATGCCCCAGAAGAGGACCCGGTGCTGGTAGGCGGGCGGGATCTTGAACGCGGCGAAGATCAGGACGAACACGAACAGATTGTCGACGGACAGCGACCACTCGATCAGGTAGCCGGTCACGAACTCGACCGCGCGTGTCCCGCCGAACTCGACGTAGACGAATCCGCCGAAGAGCATCGCCGTCGAGAACCACACGGCGCTCCATGCGAGCGCCTCGCGTGTCCTTACGGCGTGCGCCCTCCGGTGGAACACGCCGAGGTCGAGGGCCAGGAAGACGAGGATCAGCGCGACGAATCCTCCCCACAGGACCGGGCTGCCGACCGACGTGAGTGCGAGCACGGGCGACATCCTACGGGAGGCGGCGAGCCGCGCCCGGCCCGACGGCCGCCCGCTACTCCCCGGGCAGACCCTCCGTTTCGGCGGCGACGCGCAGCGGCTCGTCGTACGTCACGAGCGCGATTTCGGCCCCCGCCTCCCGGAGCAGCAGGCAGGACGCGAGATGCAGGGCGTCGGCGGCCCGACGATGAAGTCGATACCCTTCCGCACCAGCCGAAGGTACGTGCCGAGTCGCGTCCTGAGGTCCCTGGACCCGACCGTGCGAGCCATGTGGTCATTATGACCACTTCCGTCGGACAGGTCAGAGGCCGGCGTTTCGGTCAGCGGCGCCAGGGGAGCACGAACGTCGCCTTCGTTCCCGGGCGCGCGAGGCGGCCATCCTCCGACTCCGCCTGGATGTTCACGAACCTCACGCCGCCCCAGATCTCGTGCTTCACCTGGTGCCGCGTGAGTGCGATCTCCCCCGCCGCGGACTCGACCTTCACCGAGGAACGCCCGTAACGCGCGTCGACCGCCCCGGCCAGCTCGACGCGCGCGTGGAGCCGGCGGTCGAATGCCCCCTTCCCGCCCATCGGGAGCATGTTGGTGAACGTGAAGAACGTCGGGCGCACGATCTCCACGGTGATCGTCACGGTGCCGCTCGTCTCGTCGCGCACGACCGTGGTGCGCGTCGGCTCCGGGTCGAGCGGCGCGTCGAGCGGCCGGTACGCGGGGTCGCCGATGAGGATCCGCGACACCATCCCACGGAGCATCACGTCGTAAAACCCCATCCGCTTCGCCCGGCCGGGCACGTAGCGGGGGAAGCTCGCGAAGCTCTCGGAGAGGCTCGTGAACGCGAGCCGGTACTCGAGGCCGATCACGTCGCCGAGCGGCGCCGCCGTCGAGCGCAGGTACTCCCACTCCGCGCCCGCCATCTCCCCGCGGTCCGCCTCGAGCGCGGCGAGCAGCGCGGAGGCGCCGGCATGCACCCAGCCGAGGGACACGAGTCGCTTCGTCTCGATCTCCCTCGGCGGGAGGAAAGCGAGCTTCAGCGCGCTGTCGTGCCAGCTCCGCGACAGCACGCCGTTGAAACACGCACCCGAGAAGACGACCGGCGCCTTGCCGAGCGTGAGCGCCGCGATCTCCTCGCCGGAGATCATCTCCTCGACGCACCACGCCTGCCCGTGTCCGAAGTGCAGGATCAGGTCGAGGCCCGAGACGACCGCCCGCTGCCGGAGATCGACGGCATCCCGCGCCGCCACGCCGGTGCGACGCTCCGACGCGAGGATCCGCTCGGCGAACCCGCCCAGGTCGTTCGCGTCGCGCGCGACGAGGTAGCCGAAGTGGAAGTCGGGCATCGGGTCCCCGTCGAGGTCCCGGCAGAGCTCGAGCATCGCGAAGTGGAAGTTGATGTCGACCGTCGCCGGCGCGACGACGACCGCGACGAACTCCGGCCCGATGCGCGCGAGATCCTTCGCCGCGTCCTGCACATCGGTGCCGGGGAACCGCACGATCTCCGCCCCCCGCGCCCCCCTCCATCCCTCCATCGCCTTGAGGCGCGCGTCCCCGACGAGCAGGTTCGTGAGGAGCACGGTGCGCCCGATCCCCTCCGGCTTCGGGCAACCCTCGGAGACCTGCGCGACCGGCCCCTCGCCGCGCGCGGCCGCGAGCAGCGCGAGGGCCTCCGCGTGGCGCCGGCTCTGCGCGTCGGCGAGGACGGGCTTCAGGAGCTTTTCCGCCCTCGCGACGTCGGGCGGCGCGAGCGACAGGCACGCCTCCGCAACGACGACGCGCACCGAGTGCTCCGCGTCGCCGCCCGGGTACTTCCGCAGGTAGGTCTCGCCGAGCGCGAGCGCCTCGTCGAACCGCCCCGCCTTCAGGTGGCACCACGCGCGCGAGTAGAGCGTGCCGCCCTCCTTCACCGCCGGCTCACGCGGGAAGAGCTTCTCCACCAGGTCCAGGAAGGCGAGCCGCACGTCGGGGTCCTTGCGTCCGTCCGTGCGGTCGAACGTCCAGCGCGAGAGCACGTCGTACGACGTCGAGAGCTTCGGCGGCTTCCAGCCGCTCTCGAGGAACGTGCGGAGGACCGCGTAGCAGCCGATCGCGTCGGGGTACTTGCGGAGGAGCGTGGCGCCCGCCGTCTGCGCGCGCGCCGCGTCGCCCGCGTCCGCCCAGAGGTCGAAGATCGCGCGCTGCGCCTTGAACTCGCCCGTGCCCGCTGGGTTCGCCTTGACGTAGCCCGCAAGCAGGTCCGCGGCCTCCTCTGTCCGGCCGAGCCGCGCGTGGCACTCCGCCGCGCCCAGGTGCGCTTCGCCCGATGTCACGAGGTCGTGTGCGCGGCACGTCTTGATGACGTCGGTCCACACGGCAAGAGCCTCCTCGTACTTGCCGTCGCCGAAAAGCGCCCTCGCCTCCGCGGCGCGCTCAGCGGCCCCGGCGAACGCGGGCATGGCGAGGCAGAGCCCGAGGAGGATCGCGCGGCCCATCCCGCGGCGATTGTACGCCGGGAGGGATCCGGGGGGGGTCCGGGGCCCGCCTTGGCGCCTGCGGTGCTGCGGCGAGGGCAGGCTCTCAGCGGAACGGGACGACGATGTTCGTCTGGGCCGCGAGCTTCGCCCTCTGCTCGGCGGTCAGCGCGACCTGGCGCTGGAGCTCGTCCCAGAGCTCGAGCTGGAGCTGCGCGACCTTCTTGACGCGCTCCGCACTCGTGAGCAGCGGCATCCCGACGTTTCTCTCGCGCGGCCCGTCGAGGCCCGCCTCCGCGACCCGCTCCGCCCAGCGGCGGACGAGGCTCTCCACGACCGGTCGCGTCGTCGCGTCCAGCCCGAGCTCCTGCATGTGCCGGTCGGTCACCTGCTTCACCGCCAGCTCGCGGTCCTTCACGCTGACCGGGCGGACCTCGAGGTAGGTCATGATGCCCGACGAGAAGAGGTCGAGCTGCGTCAGGCCGCGCACGGCCTCCGGATGGAGGAGCTCGCGCTGCGCGGCGCTGAGCACACCGTCCACCTCCGCGTAGAAGCGGTCCTTCACCGCGGCCTCGTCGGCGACCTTCCTCAGCTCGAGCGTCCCCTCCGGGTACGAAGCGGCGCGCCGCGCCTCCTCGTCGACGTACCGGCGCCCGATCTCCGAGAGCTGCGCCTCCTGCTCGGCGCCGAGCGCGTTGCCGCTCGCCTTGAGCATCGCGTGGATCACGTTCACGTCGACGGCCGGGTTCGTGAACGAGCCGTTGATGCCGTGGCCGGGAAGCCCGGCGGCCTGCACCTTGAGCGCGACCGCGACGAGCTGCGCGTTCCACTTCTGGACCTCGCCGAGCAGCTCCGGCGTCACGTTGCCCGTCTTCTCCATCTGCTCGAGCAGCTGGACGAGGAGCGGGTTGAGCTTCGCCGTCGAGGTCCCCACCTCCTCCCAGTCGATCTCGCCGAGCACCTTCTCGTACTCGGGGAAGGGGAAGCGCGGCCCCTTCGCGGTCTCCTCGGCCGCGGCGTCGCCGCCCCGCCCCCGGACCCCCTGCTCTTCCGCCTGCGCGAGGGCCGCGCGCAGCTTCTCCTCGGCCTCGATCCGCTGGGCGCGCTCGCCGGCGAGCTCCTGCTTCAACCTCTCGGTCTCCGCGTCGGGCACGGCGGCGGACGCGGTCTCGCGCGCGCCGCGGGCAGGCGGGGCCTCCTTCGGCCCGAGCGTCCACCCGGCGAGGAAGCAGATTGCGGCGACGGCGCCCGCGACGAGAAGGTGCGTCTTGGTCATCAGGACTCCTGCGAGGGCAAGGGGACCGGAGCGGGGAAGGGGGAGGAGCGCGAGGAGGGGGAGGGACCACGCGCGGCGGTCGCCGGCGTGTGCCGCGTCGAGGTCGCCGCGCAGCCGCTCGAGCGCGCGGCGCAGGCGCGTCTCCACGGCGCGCACCGGGATCCCGAGGCTCCGCGCGATCTCGCGGGGCGGGAGGTCCTCGAAGTAGCGGTGCACGATCGCCGCGCGGTAGGGCTCGTCGAGCCGCTGGACCGCGTCGACGAGCAGCCGGTGGAGCTCGAGCTTCGCGACCACATCGCCGGCGGCCGGCAGCGCGTCCGCGCGGGCGGCGCGGGTCTCGCGGCGGCGCGCGCGTGTCTCGGCGCGCAGGCGCTTGAGCGCGAGGTTTCGGGTGACGGCGGCGAGCCAGCCGCGGGCGCCTGCTGCGGGCGGCGGCCGGTGGATCGCCGCGAGGTAGGTCTCTTGGACGACATCCTCCGCCTGCCCCTCGTCGAGGAGGAGGCTTCTCGCGAGCGCGCGGAGGAACCCCGCGTGCTCGAGGAGCGCTTCGGCGGACGGCTCGGTCATCCCACCTACGAATACCCGCCGCCGGCGGATTCCCGTCCGGGCGGTCGGGCCGGAGCCCCCTCGCCCGGTGCGCCACGAGTGGCGCAGCCGGTGCCGCACAACCCTTTGCCACGAAAGGGGTTGCGGCGCCCGCGCACGTCAACCGTTGATCTGGAGGTCGAAGCCCAGGGGCTCGAGGCGCTCGATCTCGGCCTCGAGGTCGGTGCGCGTGAGCGGGTTCCTGTCGAGCCACCCCTCCGGCAGCTCCACGGCGAGCCCGCCCTTGTGCGCCAGGAGCTTCACCGCGGGGAGCGGCGTCGCGGCACGGCTCCGGTGGAAGCGCACCGCGAGCCGGAGGAGGACCGCGAGGCGCATCGCCGTCTCCCGCGCCCGCGGCGGAAGATGCCGGAACTCGGCGCGCCGGAGCTTCCGCCGGTGCGCGCCGATGAGCGTGGCGAGCAGCTCCTGGTCGTCCTTCGAGAAGCCCGCCATGTCGGCGTTCCGAACGATGTACGCGCCGTGCCGGTGGTGCCCCTCGAACGAGAGCACGAGGCCGATCTCGTGGAGCCGCGCGGCCCAGGACAGGAAGCGGGCCCCCTCCTCGCGGTCGAGCTTCCACGTCCCCGCCACCTGCTCGAGGAGCGCGAGCGCCGTCTTCTCGACGCGTTGCGCCTGCGCGAGGTCGACGTGGTAGCGCTCCTCGAACGCGCGGATCGTCCGGTCGCGGGCGTCCTCGTGCTGCAGGCGGCCGAGGAGGTCGAAGAGCACGCCCTCGCGGAGCGCGCCGTACGACGTCTCCATCCGGTCGAGGCCGAACCCCTCGAACAGCGCCTGGAGGATCGCGAGGCCGCCGGGCAGCACGGGGCGACGCTCCTCCTTCAGGCCCGGCAGGTCGAGCCGGTCCACGTGCCCGAGGTCGATGATCCGGTCCGCGAGCCTCGCGAGGCCGCGCACGGTGATCCCGCTGTCGCCCCAGCCGCTCCCGCGGATGGCCTGCTCGACCGCGCTGATCGTGCCCGAGGATCCGACCGCGCCCTGCCAGCCGAGCTCCTTGAAGCGGGTCGCGGCGCCGCGGACCTCGAGGCGCGCCGCGAGCACGGCCTCCTCGTAGCGCCGCCGCCGGATCGCCCCGCCGGAGAAGAAGCGCCGCGAGAAGGCGACGCACCCCATCTCGAGGCTGTCCACGAGCAGCGGCTCGAACCGCTCGCCGAGGATGCACTCGGTGCTGCCGCCGCCGATGTCGACGACGAGGCGCCGGCCGGGCTCGTCCTTCAGGTTGTGCGAGACCCCGAGGTAGATGAGGCGCGCCTCCTCGCGGCCGGCGACGACCTCGATCGGGTGGCCGAGCGCGCGATCCGCCTCCGCGAGGAACTCCCGCGCGTTGCGCGCGTCGCGCAGCGCGCTCGTCGCGACGGCCCGCACGCGCTCGGGGGACAGGTCGCGGAGCCTCTGGCCGAACCGCTCCAGGCACTCGAGCGCCCGCTGGCGCGCGCGGCGCGTGAGCCGGCCGTCCGCGTCGAGGCCCGCGGCGAGCTGCACCTGCTCGCGCAGCCGGTCCACGATCGTGGGGACGCCGTTCGCGACGCGCGCGACGAGCAGGTGGAAGGAGTTCGATCCGAGATCGACGGCGGCGACGCCTTCCGGTGCGGACATCAGGGGGGACTCCCGCCGCAGTTCGGGCTCCGGCGGGTCGGCCGGGGGCCGCGACTTGGCGGCGACGCGGGCCGCGGGGCGGACAAGCCGCGTCCCGCGCGTCCAGGGCTTGCTAGCGGACATTGCGGCGCTGGATCCCCTCCGGCTTGCGCTTCCGGAGACGGGTCGCCTCCTTCATCCGTTTCTCGGCCCACTCGACCAGGGCCTGCTGGCTCGACCTCGCGGCCGGGTCGCGCGCGTCACGCTGCACGTAGCTGCCGTCCGGCCGCATGTCCCACGCGGCGCGGCAGTCGGCGAGCTGCGTGTCGAGCAGCACGCGCAGGTCCTTCCGCAACGCGGGGTCCTTGACCGGGGCGAGCACCTCGACGCGGCTCTCGAGGTTCCTCTGCATCGGGTCGGCGGAGCCGATGAAGTACTCCTCGTCCCCGCCGTTGCGGAAGTAGTAGACCCGGCCGTGCTCGAGGAAGCGGCCGACGATGCTCTGCACGCGCACATTGTCGGACAGCCCGGGGACACCCGGGCGGAGCCGGCATGAGTCCCGGAGGATCAGGTCGATCTTCACGCCCGCCTGGGAGGCGAGGTAGAGCTCGCGCGTCACATCCGGGTCCTCGAGCGCGTTCGCGCGGATCTGGATGGCGGCGTCCTGGCCCTTCGAGCGCCACTCCGCCTCGCGGCGGATGCGCCGGAGGAGCCCCGGCTTGCAGGTCTTCGGCGAGACGAGAATCTCCTGGTAATTGCGGCGCGGCTTGTAGCCGGTGGTCAGGTAGTTGAAGAGCTCCGTCACGTCCTGGCCGATCGCGGGGTCGCACGTCAGCAGCCCGAGGTCGGTGTAGAGGCGCGCGGTGCCGGCGTGGTAGTTGCCGGTGCCGATGTGCGCGTACCGCCTGAGCCCGTTGAAGTCCTGCCGGACGACGAGGATCACCTTGCAGTGCGTCTTCAGCCCCACGACGCCGTAGGTGACGTGGATGCCCGCCTCTTCCATCCGGTTCGCCCAGCGGATGTTCGCCTCCTCGTCGAAGCGCGCCTTCAGCTCGACGACGACGGCCACCTGCTTCCCGTTCCGCGCCGCGTCGATCAGGTACTCGACCGCCTTCGACTCGGACGACGTGCGGTAGAGCGTCATCTTGATCGCGCGCACCTTCGGGTCGCGGCTCGCCTCGAGGAGGAACCGCTCGACCGAGTTCGCGAAGGACTGGTACGGATGGTGGAGCAGGATCGACCCCGCGTCGCGGATGATGTGGAAGATGTTCCGGTCGGGCACGAGGTCGGGGTGGTCGGCCGGGTAGTGCGGCGGGTCGTGCAGCTCCGGCACGGGGAGCCTCGCGATCTCCCAGAGGTCGCGCAGCCCGAGCACGCCGTCCACCTCGAGCACGTCGTTCCTCTCGTCGAGGCCCAGCTCCGCCGCGAGCATCGCGCGATGGTGCGGCGCCATCGTCGTCGCGACCTCGAGGCGCACGACGGGGGCGAGCTTCCGGTCGCGCAGCTCCGACTCGATCATCGCGAGCAGGTCCTCCGCGCGCTCCTCGTCGCGCTCCGTGTTGGCGTTCCGCGTCACGCGGAAGAGCGCGAAGCCCTCCACCTCCATGCCCGGGAAGAGCAGGTCGAGGTTGTGGGCCATGACGCTCTCGATGCGCACGAAGGCGCCGCGGTTGGGCAGCTTGAGGAAGCGCGGGATGCCCCCGCCGACCGGCACCTTGACGCGCGCGAGCAGCGTCTCCTGATCCTGCGGGTAGCGCAGCGTGACGAGCAGGTTCAGCGAGAGGTTCGAGATGAAGGGGAACGGGTGCGCCGGGTCGGTCCCCTGCGGCGTGACGAGCGGGAAGATGTTTCGCTGGTACTCCTCGCGGAGGTAGGCGCGCTCCTCGTCCGTCAGCTCGGCGTACCGCAGCGGCGCGAGGCCGTGGCGACCGAGCTCCTCGAAGATCTGCGGCAGCAGCGCGCGCTTCCGTTCCTCGAGCATCCGGACGACGCGCATGCACTCGGTCAGCTGCTCCAGGGGCGTGCGACCGTCGACCGACGGCCGGAGCAGGCCGGCGCCGATCTGCTGCTTGAGGCCGCCGATGCGCTTCTGGAAGAACTCGTCGATGTTGCCGGAGACGATCGCGATGAACTTCACGCGCTCGAGGAGCGGCGTGCGCGGATCCTCGGCCTCGTGCAGGACGCGGAAGTTGAAGTTGAGCCACGTGAGCTCGCGGTTCAGGTAGTGCCCCGGCTGCGCAAGGTCGAACGCTCCGCTCGCGTCGGGCTGGGGAGGCGGCCGCAGGTCGGCCGGCGGCGTCTCCGCCGGGGCCGCGGGGGGGGCTTCGGGGGCCGGGAGCACGGCTTCCGCAGGCGCCACGGAGCCGGGGGCGGCGTCGCGGGGCTGGGCCTTGCTCGCGCGCTTCGCACGCGGTTGCTCTCCCAAGGCGGCCTGCAGATCGGATTCGCGCATCATGCCCTCGACTTCGCGGCACCTCGCTCCGCAACCGCTCCATTATAGGCGCTCCGCGACCCGGCCCCACCCTGTTGCGCGCGCTGGACACCGCTTTTCGGCTTCTTTACGCGACACGCGGAGGGCCGTTGGGCTTCGCTGGCGCGAACGTGCAAGATGATGGGCCTCATGTCCACGGATCTCCCCTCCCCCGGGCGTGACCTGCTCCTCCTCCGCCACGCGAAGGCGTCGCGATCGCCGGGCGTGGCGTCGGACTTCGAGCGCCCGCTCACCCGGCGCGGCCGGCGCGACGCGCCCCGGATCGCACGGTGGATGAAGACGCACGACCTCGTCCCCGACTGCGTCATCGCGTCGCCCTCGCTCCGCACGCGGGAGACCGCGGAGCTCGTGATCGACGAGCTTGAGCTCCCGGACGAGGTGATGCGATGGGACGAGCGCGCGTACGACGCGGACGTGACCACGCTGCTCCACGTGATCGCGGAGGCCCCCGCGGACGCGCGGCGGATCCTGCTCGTGGGCCACAACCCGGGCATCGAGGATCTCGTGCGCGGGCTCGGCGGCGACACCGCCCGCGAGCCGCGGAAAGGGAAGTTCTTCCCGCCGTGCGCGCTCGCCCACCTGCGCGTCGGCTCCCCGTGGACGGCCCTGCGGGCGGGCGCCGAGCCCGTCGTCACGATCGTCTCCTGGTCGCGCAAGAAGAAGCGATGGAAGGCCCGCCACGCCGCCGAGCCCCATGCCTAAGAGCCTGCGGTTCGACCTCGGCGAGGAGGAGGCCGCGCGTCTCGTGCAGAGCCCGTACCTCGCGGCGCACGCGAGCGCCGAGCCGCCTGCGCGCGAGATCGTGAGCCTCTGGTTCGACACGCCCGAGCGGGACCTCCTCGCGCGGGGCGTCGCGGTGCGCATCGACCGGGAGCGCGAACGGCGCGTCCAGTCGGTGACGCTCGGCGGCGGGAACGGTCAGGACGCGGCGGCGGCCGCCCCGGCTCCGGCCGGCGGGGCCGCGAGCGAGTGGCACGCGGACCTCGTCGGGGACGGGCCCGCGCCCGGCGTGCTCCCCGAGGGCCCGGCGCGCGAGCTCCTCCTCCGGCCCGAGATCGAGGCGCGCCTCGCGCCCGTGTTCTCGGCCGTGCACACGCGCGCGGAGCGCCGGATCCCCCTGCCGCGCGGCGGCGAGGTGCGCTTGGTCCTCGAGGCCGGCGAGCTCGTGGCCGGGGAGCGCGCGCTGCCCTTCCGCGTCGGGACGCTCGAGCTTCTCGCCGGGAGGGAGGCGCAGCTCTACCAGCTCGCGATCCGCCTCCACCGCGAGTGCTCCTTCCGGCTCGCGGACGAGGATCTCGCGGCGCGAGGCTACGCGCTCCTCGCCCCCCGGCCCCCCACTCCTCGGAAGGCGCCGCGCGTCCGGCTCGACGCCTCGATGACGGCGGGCGAGGCGTTCCGGCGGATCGCGACGACCTGTCTCTCCCACCTGCGGGCGAACGAGGCGTGCGCGGTCCTCGGCGAGGACCCCGAGGGCGTGCACCAGGTGCGCGTGGCGACCCGACGGCTCCGCTCCGCGATCTCGGTGTTCCGCGGCGCGCTGCCCGGGGCCTGGGGCGGGAGGATCTCGCGCGAGGTCCGCTGGCTCACCGGGGAGATGGCCGGCGCGCGCGCGTGGGACGTCTTCCTCGTGGAGACCCTCGCGCCCATCCGCGACGCGATGCCCGGCGACCCGAGCCTCGCGCTCCTCGCCGCCCGCGGCGCCGAGGCGCGGGAGCGCGCGTACGGCGCGGTGCGCAAGGCGATCGCGGCGCCCCGCTACACGCGGCTGCTGCTCGACCTCTCGCGCGCGCTTTCGGAGGGATGGGAGGCGACGCTGCCCGTCCTCGAGGCGGCGCGGCTCGTGCTCGCGGAACGCCACGGAAAGGCGCTCCGCGCGGGCGCGAACCTCGCGCACCTCGACGCCGAGGGGCTCCACCGCCTGCGGATCCGCCTGAAGCAGCTCCGGTACGCCGTCGACTTCTTCGCGGACATCCTGCCCGGGAAGGCCCCGCGCAAGTACGCCTCCGCGCTCGCCGAGATGCAGGACTGCCTCGGCCTCCTGCAGGATGTGGCGACGACCGAGCCGCTCCTCGACCCGATCGCGAAGGGCGATGAGCGCGACACGCTCCTGCACGCGACCGGGCTCGTCTACGGCTGGCAAGCCGGCATCGCGAGGCGCGCCCGCGCGCGGCTCGAGGACCGCTTCCGGCGGTTCGCGAAGCGGCCCGCGCTCGGGGACGCCGACGACTGATTCTCAGAGCAGCAGCCAGAGGACGGCGACGAGGAGCGTCGCGATCGTCACCGGGACGCCGACCCGCGCGTGCTCCCGCCACGTGATCCGGATGCCCAGCCGCGCCGCCTGCTCCGCGACGATCAGGTTCGCGATGCTGCCGACGAGCAGCAGGTTCCCCGCGAACGTGCTCGCGAGCGCGAGGATCACGCCGGCATCGGGGTGCCTCGCCGCCGGCAGCAGGAGCATCACGGCCGGCACGTTCGAGACGAGGTTCGAGAGCGGAACGGTCACGGCGAAGAGCCACGCCGGCTCGCGCACGTCCACGCCCGCGCGCCCGAGCGCCGCGAGCGCGCGCGCGGCCATGCCCGTCCTCTCGACGGCTCCGTTCACGATGAAGAGGCCGAGGAAGAGGAGGATCAGGTGCCCGTCGACGAGGCCGAGCATCCGCCGCGACGCCATCCGGCGGGAGAGCAGGACGATCCCGGCGCCCGCGAGCGCGACGACCTCGCGCGGCCACGGCGCGACGAGGAAGGCGAGGACGATCGCCGCGAGCACGGCGAGCCCCTTCCCCGCCTGCCAGCGGTCCAGCGGCGGCGCGTCGACGGCGGCCACCGCGCCCGCGCGCTCCCATCGGCCGCGGTAGAGGCGCGCGAGGATCGCCCAGGTGACGAGGAGCCCGAGCGCCGACGGCACGATCGCCTCCGCGAGGTAGCCCCCGAAGGAGAGCCCGAGCGTCTGGCCGACCAGCATGTTCTGCGGGTTGCCGATGAGCGTCGCCGCGGAGCCGACGTTGCTCGCGCACGCGAGCCCGAGGAGGAAGGGCACCGGGTCGAGCCGGCGCCGCTGGCACCCCTCCGCGAGGACCGGCGCCATGGCGAGGCAGATGATGTCGTTGCAAAGCAGCGCCGACAGGCCGCCCGCCACGAGGATCAGGAAGAGGAGGAGCCGCGAGGGGGAGAGGGGCGCCGCGGCGACGCGCCGCGTGACCCAGCCGTAGAAGCCGCCGAGGCGCAGCTGCGCCGAGAGGACCATGAGCCCGAAGAGGAGCCCGATCGTCGGCACGTCGACGGACGCCATGGCCTCCGCCGGCGTCATGCGCCGCGCGGCGAGGAGCGCGATCGCGCCGAGCAGCGCGACGCCGGTCCGGTCGAGCGCGAGCCCGGGCAGCCCGCCGACGATCATCCCCAGGTAGACGAGGACGAACACGGACAGGACGACGCCGTCCATGGCCGCGTGATCCTAGCCCCGGCCAGCCCCCGGAGCCCCCCCGCTTCGCCGCGCGAGGGCGCGAGAGGCCGCCTACTTCGACGGCATGGGCAGCGGCACGCCCTCCGCCGCGCAGCGCTCGAGGACGGCGCGGCCGCCCGCCGCGTCGCCCTTCGCGACGTCTCGCCAGTAGGCGTCGTACGCCGTCCCCGCGTCGAAGGGCGCGATCCGAAGCTGGATCTCCTCGAGGAGCGGGGTGCTCTCGTCGGCCGCCATCGCGGCGGCGACGCGCTCCGCGACCGCCGGGCGGCCCACCCGGAGCATCGCCCACTCCGGGCCCGTCGGGTGGAGCGGGAACGCCTGCTGCTCCTCCGCGAGGAGATCGAGCGCTTTCCGCACGTCGTCCAGGGCCAGCGCGGCCTCGGCGAGCGCCCCGCCCTCGTTGAGCAGGAGCGCGAACTGCCGCTGCGCCCCGAGAACGCGCCCCTCCGCCTTGAGCCGGGACGCGTCGGCGGGCCGCGCCTCGGCGAGGTCGCAGCGCGCGCGGTAGAGCCGTGCCACGAGGCACATGGTGCGCGTGGCCGACGAGGGGGCGGCGCGCTCCGCCTCCTCCGCGAGCCGGACGGCCTCGCCCGGGTCGCCCTCGAGGCCGAGCTCCATTCCCTCGATGATGCCGTTGGAGAGCGTCGCCGCGAGGAGCGCCCGCGTTCCCCCTCCCTTCGCGCGGCACGCGTCGAGACACGCGCGGAGCCGGCGCATGCCCTGGTCGTGCTTCGCGCGGTCATCCGCGTTCTGGCCGCGGTAGTAGTCGAGCAAGTGCTCCCTCGCCATCCCGACGTCGATGCGCGCGCCCCTCAGGCGCCCGGCGATGCGCCGAAGCGCCGCCGGGTCGCGCTCCATGCGCCGGATGCGGACGAGCAGGCCGAGCGCGCCGCCGTTCTCCGGCGCCATCAGCACCGCCTTCTCGAGGTGCGTCGTCGCTGCCCGGACGTGGGGGTGCGCGAGATAGCGCTCCACGACCTGCTTGCGGGTCGCCTCGTCGCGATAGACATAGGACAGCGTCTCGATGCCGGTGCCGAGCCGCGCCGCCTCGATGTCGATCGCGTCCCCCACGATCTCGCGGGCCGCGACCTCGATCAGCAGACTCGCGGCGTTCAGGCGGAGGATCGTGCTCGTCGGCTCGAGGACGAGGGCGCGTTCCATCGGCGGGACCGCGCGGTCGAGCGCCGCGCGGTCGCCCGTCACGGCGTACTGCGCCTGCCACGCGAGCGAGATCTCGTTGCAGGTGTTCACCGTCTCGGGCATCTCGGAGAGGGCGCGAAGGGCATCTGCCTGACGCTCCGCGGCGCGTTTGTCGTCGCCCTTCTCGTACGCGAGCTTCCCCTCCGTCGCCGCGAGCGTCGCGCGCACGCGCGGGCTGCCCTGGTCGGCGCGGTTGAGCCACGTCGCACGGTCCTCGAGGTCCTTCGACGTGATGCCCCGGAGGAACGCGATCTCGTGGCGCAGCGGCGCGTCGTTCGCCTTCGCGTAGGCCTCCTCCGCCAGCGTGCGCGCCTCGCTCTCGGCGCCGATCTCGCGCAGGGCCCCGGCGACGGCAAGCAGCGCCTGCGCGGAGCGGTCCCGCGCCGCGAGGAGCTCGTCGAAGAGCTTGTGGCCCTCCTGGCCTCGGCCGAGCCAGCACTGCACCTGTCCGAGGAAGAGGCGGTAGTCGTCCGAGTCCGCGGCGAAGAACTGGATCGAGAGGAAGGTCTTCTCCGCCGCCTCGAGCTCCGCCTTCCGCGCGGCCGGGTCCGCCATCCCCTGTGCGCGCCGCAGGCGGACGTGGCCGAGGTCGAGCGCCACGGGCACGACCCCGGCGAGCTTCATCGCCTTCTCCCGGCCGGCCCGCACGACGGGGTCCGCCTCCACGACGCCGTTCAGGTGCTCGGTGACGATCGCGTCGCGCTGCTCCTCCGTGCCCGCGGCATCCCAGCGGCGCTTCATCTCCTCCGGCGCGATGCCCGCGTTGAGGCGCTTCGCCTCGCGATCCCACGCCTGCTGCGACGCCTTGTCCAGCGCCTTCTCCGCCTCGTGGAGCTGGGCGAGCCGCTTCTCCACGAAGGGATCGAGGAGCGCGAAGGCGTCCTCGTAGCGGTCCTCCGCGACATACGCGCGGCCGAGGATCCGGTACCCGTCGTTTTGCGAAGGTCCCGGGGCCGAGGACCTTAGCCGCTCGCGATGCGGCTCGAGCAGCGCGATGCACCGCTTCGGGTCGCCCTCGTGCATTGCGACGGCGCGCACCGCGGCGTCCAGGTCGGAGGGATTGCTCCTGACGATGCGGTCGAGCAGGTCGTGGCGCAGCGCGGTCATCTCCTCCGCGGGCAGGAACGGCGCGACCGCGTCCGCGACCGCGAGCGCGCCCTCGGGGTCCCTCTCCGCGATGCGGCGCGCCTGCGCGAGCCCGCGCGCCCCGAGGTCCGCGGCGACGGGCGGCCCCTGCGGCCGCTGCTGGAGGTACGCGGCGAGCGCGTAGATCTCCGCCGCGCCCTGCGCGTCCATCTCCTTGTCGAGCGTCCCCCGGACCCCCTCGACGACGGCACCGGCGACGGACGCCGACACGCGGATCGCCTGCCTCCACGCCGCCGCCGCGGCCACGTACTGGCCCCGCTCCGCTGCCTCCGCCCCGTCCGCCACGAGCGCGTTCGCGCGGTACTCCGGGGACGACGTGTGGGACGCCCACCAGCCGCGCCCGACGAGGCTCAGCACGCCCGCGACGATGAGCAGGTTGCAGGCCTTCGCGATCGGCGAGAGCGGCACCCTGCCGAGGAAGTACCAGCCGCCGTTCTGGGCGTCCGCCACGCGGTACGCGCGCAACGCAAACACCGGGACGAAGAGGAGGGAGAGGCACCACGTCTTCACGTACGTCCCCGTGTCTCGATCCGGGTCACGGCGACCGAACATGGCGAAACCGATGCCGTTGACGCGGTGGAGGACCGCCGGCATCCGGCCGGGCTCGAGGTCGGGGAACTTCTCCTTGAGATCGATCTCCGCCATCCGCGCGCGCCCTCCCGGGCCGATTGTAGCGCGCTCGGGGGTGATCCCGGGGGGGCTCCGGGGCCGGTGCGCTATCCTGTTTACGGATGGACTGGCTCGTCGCGATCGTCGCGGGCCTCCTGGGCACGCCCGTCGGTTTCGCCGCCGGCACACTGGCGGCGTACGGCGTCCTCTGCCTCCGCATCCCCGAGAATCAGGGAAGGCGCGGGCTCCTTGCCGGCACGCTCGGCGGGCCGCTCGGCGCGATCGCCGGGTTCATCGTCGGGTTCGAGGTCGCGTGGTGGGTGCGCGAGGGGGAGGGCGGGAGCCTCGCCGGGGGCCTCTTGTTCGCGGTCCCGCTCGGCCTCATCGCGGCGACCGCGGGGCTCGTCCTCGGCACGCACCTCGCGGAGCGACGCGGCGTCACCAACTACATGGGCGAGCGGGCCGTGTGGGGGCTCTACTACGTGGCGATCCCCGCCGGGCTCCTCGCCGCCGGGAGCGGGTACGTCTTCGGCTCCTGGCTCGCCGCGTCCTAGCGCGCAGCGCGGAGCGGGGGCCGTACAATCCGGGCGGCTCGGAGGCGTCCATGAGAACCGTCCTGCTCCTCCTCGCGTTCCACGCCCTTGCCGTCGCGGACGACACGGAGCTGCTCGTCCGGAAGATCCTCGCCTCGACCGACGCTGCGGACCGCGCGCGCCTCGTCGAGACGCTCGTCGCCGGAAACCCCGACCCGCGCGACGTGGCGAAGCGGTTCGCGGCAGGGCGCGAGTACGCCTCCGACGTGCCGACCGGCCGGCTTGAGCGGACGATCGTGGGGCCGGACGGCAAGGAGCGGGACTACCTGCTCTTCGTGCCGGAGGGCTACGTTCCCGGGAAGCGGTATCCGCTCCTCTTCGACCTCCACGGCGGCGTGTCGCGCACGCCCGCTCCCGACCACGAGGCGCTCGCCGAGGGAGACGGGGTGGGGGCCTACGTGGAACGGGAGGGCTTCCTGCTCGCGATCCCCGCGGGCGAGAAGGGCGCCGAGTGGTGGACGGACGTGGGCATGGGCAACGTCCTCGGCGTGCTCGCGGAGACGAGCCGCCTCTACAACGTCGACGAGAACCGTGTCTTCGCGACCGGGTTCTCCGACGGCGGCTCCGGGAGCTTCTACCTGGCCCTCGCGGCACCCACCCTCTTCGCCGGCGTGGTCCCGCTCAACGGCCACATCGGCGTGGCGCAGGCGGGCGGCCTCCAGGTCCACCTCGGGAACCTCGTGAACGTCCCGGTCTACGCGGTGAACACGACCGAGGACCAGCTGTACCCGTCGGCGTCGCTGCGGCCGGCCATCGACGCCATGAAGGAGCTCGGCGTGCCGATCACGTGGCACGAGATCAAGGGCTACGGCCACGACCCGAGCTACGTGCCGGAGGAGATGCCGGCGATCGCGGCCTGGCTCAAGGAACGACGCCGCGACCCGCACCCGAAGACCCTCCTCTGGGAGGGGGCCGCGCCCGGCCGCGTGCGGTGGCTCGCCGTGACGGAGATCGGCGAGCGGAAGGGCGACGAGTTCCCCGACGTCAACCCGAAGCTGCCGCCCGGGCGCGTGCGCATCGGGATCAACATCGACCAGGCGTTCGAGGGGCCGGGCGTGCTCGTGGCCGAGGTCCAGGACGGCTATCCGGGGAAGGCGATGGGCCTCGAGCAGGGCGACATCCTGGTCGCGTTCGACGGCACGGACATCGGCGACATCACCGTGCTGCTCGCGCTCCTCAAGGCCAAGTCGTTCGGCGACACGTTCAAGTTGAAGATCCAGCGCGGCGCGGAGATCCTCGAGAAGGAGGGCAAGTTCCCGGACGCGCACGCCGAGGAGGTGTTCCGCCGGGGCCGGCCGTTCGGGACCATCCGGGCGCTGGCCGGGAACAACGAGGTCGACGTGCGCGCGAACGGCGTGAAGGCGTTCGAGCTCTACCTCGGCGAGCCGCTCTTCGACCTCAACAAGCCGGTCGTGGTCCGCGTCAACGGCAAGACGATGCACGAGGGCGTCGTCGCCCCGGACCTCCGCTTCCTCGTGGGGCAGGCCGCGGCCGACAAGGACCGCACGATGGTCTACCTCGGACGGATCCGGCTGACGGTCGGCCCGTAGCGTCCGGGTGGGCCCGCGGCCGGCGCCCCCGGACCCCTCCTCTTTCCGGTGCCGAAGGCGACCGAAGTGGTACGCTTTCGACCCTGATGAAATGCCGCGTTGCCACCGCCCTCCTGCTGTCTCTGCCCCTCGCGCTCGCGGGCGAAACGCAGGAAGAGGCGCTCCAGAAGGCCATCGCACTCGCGCGCGACCAGGTCTACCCCTGCCTCGTCAACATCGGCGTCGTGTCGCGGACCTTCCGGCAGGGGCGCGCCGTGCGCTTCCCGTCGGCCGGCAGCGGCGTCATCGTGAGCCCCGCCGGCCACGTGGTGACCAACTTCCACGTCGCGGAGGACGCCTCGCGCATCACCTGCGTGATGCCCGACGGGGAGCGCATCGACGCCGACGTCGTCTGCCTCGACCCGCCGGCGGACCTCGCGGTGCTGAAGCTCCGCCTCGACACGCGCGCCGACACGACGAAGCCGCTCCCGTTCGCCTCCATCGGCGACTCCGACACGCTGAAGGTCGGCGACTACGTCATGGCGATGGGCAACCCGCTCTCGCTCTCGAGCAGCGTCACCCTCGGCATCGTGTCGAACACGAGCCGCGTCTTCACGTCGTTCACCGGCACCGAGATCGAGCAGCTCGAGATCGGCTCCGGCCAGCTCACGGGGCTCTTCAACGTCTGGATCCAGCACGACGCCCTCATCCAGCCGGGCAACAGCGGCGGGCCGCTCGTGAACATGCAGGGCCAGGTCGTCGGCATCAACACGCGGGGCGGCTCCGGCATGAGCTTCGCGATCCCGAGCACGCTCGTGAAGCGCGTGCTCGCGCAGGCGCTCACGTACGGCGAGGTGCGGCGCGCCTGGATGGGGATCACCGTCGCGCCCGTCACGAACCTCGACCGCAAGGACGGCGCGCTCCTCGCGTCCGTGCTGCCCGGCAGCGCGGCAGACAAGGCGGGCCTGAAGCCGGGCGACGTCCTCCTCACCGTGGCCGGCGCGCCGGTGACGGTCACGACCTTCGAGGAGGTCCCGCCCCTCTACGCGCGGATCGCCGACCTGGCCATCGGCCAGCCGGCGAAGGTGCGCTACCTGCGGGGCGGCGAGATGAAGGAGGCCGAGGTCACGCCCACCCAGATGGAGAAGTTCCTCGGCGAGGAGCGCGTCTACACGGACTGGGGCGTGAGCGCGATGGACGTGACGGGGCCGATGGCGTTCGCGCGCCGCTACCCCGACACGCAGGGGGTCGTCATCACGAGCACGCGGCCCGGCTACCCGGCCGAGGTCGCGAAGCCCGCGCTCGAGGACGACGACGTGCTCATCGAGGTCGGCGGCGAGCCCGTGCCGGACGGCGCGGCCTTCCGCGCGCTGGTCGACAAGCACGCGAAGGAGAAGGCGCTCGGCGTCCGGTTCCGCCGCGGCAAGCACGACATGGTCACGGTGCTCGACCTCTCCGTGAAGCCCCCGCGCTCGAACGCGAAGGAGCTGCCGAAGGCGTGGCTCGGCGTGCGCACGCAGGTGCTGACGCCCACGGTCGCCGAGGCGCTCGGCCTCGCGGGCAAGCAGGGATATCGCGTCACGTGGGTGCTTCGCGGCACCGAGGCGGAGAAGGCGGGGTTCAAGCCGGGCGACGTGATCACGCACCTCGACGGCGAGCCGCTCAAGGCCTCCGGCCTGCAGGACGCGGAGATCCTCCGCCGCCGCATCGAGGACATGGACATCGGCGCCGAGGCGACCTTCAAGGTCATCCGCGGCAAGGACGAGATGGAGATCAAGGTCACGCTCGAGGAGACGCCGGAGACATCCACCGACGCGAAGAAGAGCAAGGACGACCTCCAGGAGTACTCGGTCCGCGAGCTGACCTACATGGACCTCGTCGAGCGCGACCTGCCGCTCGACTGGAAGGGTCTCGTGGTCTCCGAGGTCACGAGCGGCGGCTGGGCGGACATGGCCGGCCTCCGCGCGGGCGACCTCCTCCTCTCGATCGAGAGCAACGAGATCCACTCGATCAAGGACTTCGACGACGCCATCAAGCGAATCGCGGACGATCGCCCCAAGCGCGTCCAGATCTTCGTGAAGCGTGGCCAATCGACCGCCTTCGTCTTCGTGCAGCCCGACTGGCCCGCCAAGTAGCG
The DNA here is from genome assembly GCA_036273915.1 of Planctomycetota bacterium. Lineage (GTDB taxonomy): Bacteria > Planctomycetota > PLA2 > PLA2 > PLA2 > PLA2. The sequence goes on from DASUGR010000126.1 coordinate 41,845, forward strand.
GGCGAGGAGTCAGACTCATGCGCATTCGTTCCCTTCCCTCCCGTGTCGCCCTGGCGGCGGCGGTACTCGTGGCCGGCGCCAGGGCGGATTCGCCCTACGAGAAGCTCATCGAGGCGCGCGCGCCGGCGGTCGTCACTGTGAAGGCCGCGCTCAAGATCGGCGGCAATTTCATGGGCCGCTCGATCGACCAGGAGCGCGAGATGACCGCCACCGGCGTCGTGGTCGACGCGTGCGGCTTCGTGATGATGAGCTCCGACAACATCTCGGTGCCGCGCTACGCGCGCGAGCAGGCGCACGAGGTCAAGATCACGCCGACGAACCTGCGCGTGATCTTCCCGGGCGACGAGACGGAGTACGAGGCGATCCTCGGGGCGACCGACAGCAAGCTCGGCCTCGCCTTCGTCCTCATCCGGGACCTCAAGGGCAAGACGGTGACGCCGATCGACTTCTCGAACGCGGCCGAGCCGAAGGTCGGGGACACGCTCTACGCGGTCACGCGGATGGAGCGCGGCTTCGACTACGCGCCCGTCTGCGAGGAGGCCAAGGTGAGCGGCCACGTGACGAAGCCGCGCGCGATGTGGGTGCTCGGAGGCCAGGGCGCCGACGTGCCCCATCCGCTCTACACGGCGGAGGGCGCGGTCGCGGGCGTCGTGGTGGTGCAGGAGGGCGTGGGCGACGAGCGGGCGGGCTTCCGGCTGTTCCTGCTCCCGCTGAAGATCGCGACGGGCACGATCGAACGCGCGCTCAAGACGTCGAAGGAGGCGCTCGAGGAGGCGAACGCGCAGAAGGCGGCGGAGGAGAAACCCGCTGAGGAGAAGCCGGCCGAGGAGAAGCCCGCGGACGAGAAGCCGGCGGAAGAAAGGCCCGCCGACGGCGGCGACAAGCCTGCCGAGGACGGCGGAAAGTAGGCCGCGCAGCGGATCCGGAGGGGGTCCGGGGGCAAGCCCCCGAAGCCCCCCACGATCATTCCGGCACGGGCGGCGCGAGCGGCGCGCGCGGCCTTCTCTGCACGAGCGTCACGCCGACGATGACCAGCGCCGTGCCGAGCCAGTAGAGCGGGCCCAGGTCGAGCGACTCCGCCGGCGCCTCGACGCCGAGCACCGCGAGCGTCCACGCGAGCAGCGCGGTCGCCGCGGGCTGCGCGTTCGCGCAGATCGCCACCTCGACCGGCTCGAGATGCCGGAGCATCCGGTTCCAGAGGAGCATCATCACCGTGCTCGTGACCGCGGCGAGCCACGCGAGGCCGATCCACGCCTCCGCGGGCACCGCGGCGAAGTCCGTCCGCGCGAGCGGACCCGCGGCCGACGGCAGGAGCACGAGCGTGCCGAGGATCATCGACCAGGCGGTCACCGTGCGCGCGTCGTGCCGCCGCAGGAGCGGGCGCGCGGCCACGGTGTAGACCACCCAGATGAGGAGGCCGAGGAGGATCCAGAGGTCGCCGCGCCGGATCTCCCTGAACTGCGGGCCCAAGACCCACGGGCGCAGCACGATGAGCACGCCCGCGAACGCCGCGAGCACGCCGAGGATCTTGGCGCGGCCCGGCCGGCGCCGGTCGAGCGCGCTCTGGAGGAGCAGCACGCCGACCGGGGTCATCGCGTAGATCACCGCCGGATGGCCGGGCACCGTGTCCTTGAGCCCGATGAGGAAGAAATACTGGTTGAGCGGGACGAGCAGGATCCCGAGCGCGGCCACCTTCGCCCAGTCGCGCGGCGGGAACCGGGGGCGCGGGATCAGCGTGCCGAAGAGCGACGCGAGGAGGACCGAGGAGCCGAGCGCGCGGGCGAGCGTGAGCGCGGCGGGGCTCCCGAACCCGCGCGCCGCGTGCCGCCCGAGCACGTAGGTCGCCGCCGCGAACAGCACGTGCATGCCCATGAAGAGGTAGACCGTCCCGCGCCGCATCGCCGCAGAGGGTACCGCGCGGTGCACGCCCCTTGACCCTTCCCCCCGCGCCCCCTATCCTCCCGCGCCGAAGTGCTCTACGACCACCTCGGCGCCGCCTACGACCAGGCCCCCCACGTGGAGGTCGCCAAGGGCTTCTTCAAGGCTGTTCGCGGCCTCGCGCGGACGCGCGCGCCCGGCTTGATCCTCGACCTCGGCTGCGGCACGGGCCTTCTCACGGAGCTCCTCGCGGGGGCGGGCTCTCGCGTGCGCGGCGTGGACATCTCGCGCGGCATGCTGCAGGTCGCGCGGCGCCGGTGCCGGAGGTTCGGCGCGCGCGCGCGGTTCGTGACGGGCGACCTCCTGGATCTCCGCACGTCGCCGCCCGCGGCGGCCGCCTTCGCCTGCGCCGACATCGTCAACCACTTCACCGCGAAACGGGACGTCGCGGCGTTCTTCCGGAGCGCACGGAGGTGCCTCGCGCCCGGGGGCGTGTTCGTCTTCGACGCGCTCAACCGCTGGTGCTTCGAGAACTACTGGAAGGGCCAGACCTACCACTTCTCCGGGAAGTCCGGGGACCTCGTCATGGAGTGCGACTGGGACCCGCGGCGGCGGATCGGCACGGCGGGGATGACCGTCTTCGCGCGGGGCCCGCGCGGCTACGCGAAGCGGACGACCGTCCTCCGCGAGCGCCTGCACGACGACGCCACGATCCGGCGCCTGCTGCTCCGCGCCGGCTTCTCGCGCGCCGAGGGGAGGCCCTGGAGCCCGTGGACCGACCAGCACGAGGAGGCGTCGGTCGACCGCACGCTCTGGACCGCGGTCCGCTGACACGGAAGCACGGGGGGTCCGGGGGCTACGCGTTCTCCTCGCGGCGCCCGCGGATGCGCGCGATCTCGGCGCCGAGGCGGCTCGCGCCGGCGCCGTGGCGCGCGAGCACCTGGGCCACGACCTCCACCGCGGCCTCGAGCTCCGCGGGCACGACGTGGCTCGCGCCGGCGG
>DASUGR010000127.1:0-4227 GCA_036273915.1 Planctomycetota bacterium
CGAGCAGGGGTGCATCGCGCTCCTGCGCGAGACGATCCAGGGGGCGGCCGTCTTCGGCCGCAACCTCGTCGCCGTCCGCGGGTCGGGCGAGGACACGCTCCTGCTCAACAGCCACATGGACACGGTGCCCGCGTCGCCGGAGTGGACGATCGACCCGCACGGGGGCGTCCTGCGCGACGGGAAGGTGATGGGGCTCGGGGCCAACGACGCGAAAGGGCCCCTGGCGGCGCTCGTCTGCGCGTTCGTGAAGGCGAAGGTGCCCGCGTCCGGGCGCCTCGTCCTCGCGGCGACCTGCGACGAGGAGACGGGCGGCGAGGGGCTCGGGACGATCCTCGACAAGATGCCAAGGGTCTCGGCGTCGATCATCGGGGAGCCGACGACGCTCGAGGTGTGCTCCTGCCAGCGCGGCCTCCTGCGGCTGCGGCTGATCGCGCGAGGGAAGCGCGCGCACGCGGCGCGGCCGTGGCAGGGCGAGAACGCGATCGAGAAGGCGGCGCGGGACGTCATGCGGTTGGCACAGCTCCGGCTGCCGGTCCACCCGCTGCTCGGGGCCGCCACCGTCCAGGCGACCGTGATCAAGGGCGGCGTGCGGACGAACGTCGTGCCGCCCGAGTGCACGGTCGAGATCGACGCGCGCACCGTGCCGGAGCTCGACAACAAGAGGCTCTTCGAGATGGTGAAGGGCGTCGCGGAGAGCGAGGTGGACCTCGTCTCCGAGCGCATCGCGCCCGTGGAGACGGCGCCCGACGCGCGGATCGTCCAGGCGGCGCTCGCGGCGGCCGGGCAGGCGGTGCCGCGCGCGTTCGGCGGCGTCTCCGACCTCTTCCACGTGCGCGCGGCGCCCGGGATCGTCCTCGGGCCCGGCCGGAGCGAGCAGAGCCACGCCGCGGACGAGTGGATCGAGGTCGAGCAGCTGACGCGGGGCGTGGACGTCTACGTCGCCGCCATCGAGGGGTATTTCGCGGCGGGGGCGGCATGAGCGGCAAGCGGATGTGGGGCGGGCGGTTCAAGGGGCGGCTCGACCCGCGCATCGACGCGCTGAACCGCTCCTTCGCGTTCGACCGGAGGCTCTACGACGAGGACGTCACGGCCTCGGTCGCGTGGGCGCGGGCGCTTCGGCACGCGGGCGTCCTCGACGGCCAGGAGCTCCAGGCGGTCGTCCGGGGGCTCGAGCGGGTGCGGCAGGAGTTCGCGCAGGGAAGCTTCAAGGCCCGGGACAGCGACGAGGACGTGCACACGGCCGTCGAGCGGCGGCTGGTCGAGCTGGTCGGCAGCGCGGGCGAGAAGCTCCACACCGGCCGCAGCCGGAACGACCAGGTCGCGACCGACCTCTGCCTCTGGCTCCGCCGCGCGTGCGACGAGGCCGCGGCGACCCTCAAGGGGCTCGCGCAGTCGCTCCTCAACCTCGCGAAACGCGCGGGGGTCGTCGCGATCCCGGCGTACACCCACCTCCAGCGCGCGCAGCCGGTGCTCGCCGCGCACCACCTGCTCGCCTACGTGGCGATGCTCGCGCGAGACCGCGAGCGGCTCGCGGACGCGCGGAAGCGGTGCGACGCGCTGCCGCTCGGCTCCGGCGCGGCCGTCGGCACCGGCTTCAAGGTCGACCGCAAGCGCCTCGCGTGGGAGCTCGGGTTCAAGAGCGTCACCGAGAACAGCCTCGACGCGGTCGGGTCGCGCGACGGCGCGGTCGAGTTCCTCGCCGCGTGCGCGCTGCTCGCGGTCCACCTGTCGCGGCTGGGCGAGGAGCTCGTGCTCTGGTCGTCGGCGGAGTTCGGGTTCGTGAAGCTCTCGGACGAGGTGGCGACCGGGTCGAGCCTCCTCCCGCAGAAGAAGAACCCGGACGGCGCGGAGCTCGCGCGCGGGAAGGCGGGCCGCGTGATCGGGCACCTGACCGCGCTCCTGACGACGCTCAAGGGGCTGCCGCTCGCGTACAACAAGGACCTGCAGGAGGACAAGGAGGCGGTGTTCGACGCCTTCGACACGGTCACGTCGGTCGCCGCCGCCCTCTCCGCGACGCTCGACGGGATCTCGTTCGACGCCGCGCGGTGCGCGGCGGCGCTCGAGGGCTTCCACCTGCTGGCGGTCGAGCTCGCGGACTACCTCGTGCGGAAGGGGATGCCGTTCCGCCGGGCGCACGAGGTGGTCGGCCGGCTGGTCACCAAAGCGGAGGCGAAGGGAATCGACGTGAGCGCGCTGCCGCTGGACGACCTGAAGGCGGAGGCGGGGGAGTTCGGCCCGGACGTGCGCCGCGTGGTCACGGTCGGCGCCGCGCTGAAGGCGAGGAGCGCGATCGGCGGCACCTCGCCCGCCCGTGTGAAGCAGTCCCTCGCCAGCTGGAACCGGCGCGTCTCGGGGTGGTAGGGACCGGCGCCGCCCTACCCTGGCGCCCGAAGCCGGTCCCAGCCGCCCCACGTGCGTCGGTCGCGGGCTCCGCGACTGCCGAAAGCGTGCCGAACCGCGCCGCGTGCCGCCGGTTCCACCCCGTATGCCGTACGACGCCGAGTCCGCGATCGCGCGCTTCTACGACGGCGACTACGCCCATTTCCGGACCCCGTCCGGCGACGTCGCCTTCTACGTCGAGGAGGCGCTCCGCGCCAAGGGGCCCGTCCTCGAGCTCGGCTGCGGCACGGGCCGCGTCCTCATCCCGACCGCCGGGAAGGGCGTCAAGATCGCCGGCGTCGACGCCAGCGAGGCCATGCTCGCGCGCCTGCGCGAGAAGCACCCGGCCGCGGACGTCCACTTGGGCGACCTGCGCGACTTCGACCTCGGCCAGCGCCGCTTCGCGCTCGTCACGATCCCCTTCCGCCCGATCGCCCACGTGATCGAGGCCGAGGACCACGTCCGCCTCTTCAGAAACGTCCGCCGCCACCTCGCGCCAAAGGGCCGCCTCGTCTTCGACTTCTTCCACCCGAAGCTCGCGTTCCTCACGGCCCCGCGGCCGGAGAAGCTCGACTTCGAGCGGGCCGAGGGCGACCTCAAGATCCGCCGCTTCTCGAGCACCCACCCCCACGTCTCCCGGCAGGTGAACGACATCGCGCTCCGCTGGGAGGTCGAGCACAAGGACGGCCGGATCGAGCGGGAGGAGTCCCGCTTCGAGATGCGCTGGTTCTACCGCTTCGAGCTCGAGCACGTCCTCGCGCGGGCCGGCCTCGTGGTCGAGGACCTCTACGGGAACTTCGACCGCTCCGACTTCGGGGACGACTCGCCCGAGATGATCTTCCGCGCCCGCGCCTCGTGATTCCCGGGGGTCCGGGCGCCCCCCCTCCCCCAGCCCCCTCCCCTTCGGCCCTCCCCGGGATAGAATGGGGTGACGGTGCACGTGGAGGTCTTGATGACGTGGCGTCACGTCGGGCTCCTGGCCGCCTTCCTGTTCGCAGGATGCGGGGGGGGGTCCGGGGGCGGCAGCGAGCCCCAGCCGGTCACCTTCCAGGTGACCTCGGTGCTGCCCAAGAGCTCGTCCGAGGACGTGCCCCTTCAGGAGGTGATCATGGTCACCTTCTCGAAGCCCGTGGACGAGAGCTCGCTCACGCTGGACTCGTTCAAGGTCGTCGCCGAGAGCGGGGACGAGGTGGTCGGGCTCCGCACGGTCACGCCGCTCCCGGCGACCCAGGTGCGGTTCACGCCGCTCTCCGGGTACTACCCGTTCGCGACCCACACGATCGAGGTCACGACCGACGTCCTCGACAAGAACGGGGAGCCGCTCGACAAGGACTACAGCTTCCAGTTCCGGACCGAGGAGGAGGGGCCGGTCCTGCCAATGCAGGACCAGGTCGAGTCCAAGGGCGACGCCCTGAACACGGGCCGCTTCCTCCACCGGATGACCCGGCTCGTCGACGGCACGTTCCTGATCGCGGGCGGCTACGCGCTCGACGGGCAGCCCGCGCTCGCGAGCGCCGAGCGCCTGTTCACGACCGGGACCAGCCAGCGGATCGTGCCGGGGCCGCTTTTCGCCCGGGCCGCGCACGTCCAGGTCCGGCTCCTCGACAACCGCGTCCTCCTCGCGGGCGGCGAGAGCTCGTCGTTCCCCTTCATCCCGGTCACGACCTGCGAGATCTTCGACCCGGTGACGGGGACCTTCTCGTCGGCCGCGTCGCTCCAGGCCGCGCGGTCCTTCGCGCACGCCTCGCTGCTCCCCGACGGGCGCGTGCTGGTCACGGGCGGGCAGGGCCTCGCGAACGACGGGGTCACGTTCCTCATCCGCGCCGACGCGGAGATCTACGATCCCCT
>DASUGR010000128.1:0-17123 GCA_036273915.1 Planctomycetota bacterium
AAGGTGGCGAACCGCGGCTCGGGCAGGAACCCCTCGTCGGAGGTCGCGTCCACGCGCAGCGGGATCCCCGAGGGCGGCGCGAAGGGGAAGCTGAAGTAGCCATCGCGCACCGTGGTGTCGCTCACGAGCTTCTCGGCGCCGCCCTCGCCCGACGCGTAGAGATCGACGCCGCCCTCCGCGACGGGGAGCCCGTCCAGCGTCACCTCGCCGAAGAGCGTGCCCGCCGGCTCGAGGTGGAAGTCCAAGGGGTCGGGATCGCCCGCGGCCGGGACGTCGACCCACACGCGGCGCGGCGCGTACTCGCTGGACACCGACGCCTCGACGAGGTGCCGGCCCGCGTGCTCGAAGTGCAGCTCGTAGGACCCGTCCTCGTCCGTGCGCACGAGGTCGTAGGTCTTGGGCACGAGCGCGGCGACCTCGGCCTTCGCGACCGGCGCATCTCCGAGCCCGAACACCCGGCCCCGGAGCACCGCAGGCGCCGAGCGCGCCGGCGCTTCCGGAGGCAGCTCCGGTGGGAGATCGATCAGGCGCTCGGCGTCGCGGAGCGCCGTTCGTGCCGGGGCCTCCGCGCGATCGCGTCCCTCGCGGAGCAGGAGGAGCGAAAGGCCGGCGGCCGCGACCAGCGCGAGCGCAAGGAGCATTCTTCGATGCGCCACCTGCGGGCCAGTATGACGCCGCGCGCGGTCCGGACAAGCCCGGCGCACGCGACGGTGCGCTGACCGTCGGGCGGGATAGAATTCGGGAGCTTGAAGAAGCGAGATCCGTCGGCACGCGCGCTTCGCAAGAAGGAGGCACGCACCCCCGAGCCTCCTGTCCGTGACGGCCTCGGGATGATGTGGCAGCTCACGCTGGACGCCTACGCCACGAAGGGAAGTTCCGCCGCCCACGCCCCGCTTCGGCGCGATGTCGTACGCGTCATCCGCAGGAAACCGCGACGCCGCAGGAAGAGCTGATCACCGCACGTCGACGACGGTGAGCCGGCCGGGGTCGACGAGGACGTCGCCCCAGCGCGCGTTGCCGGAGGGGTCCTCCCAGGCCCAGCGGTAGGAGCCCGGCTCCAGCGGGGGCGAGAGGTAGACCGGCCGCGGCTCGTCCTCGCCGCTCACGACCCACGCGAACTTCCCCTTGCCGTCCGCGCCGGACCGCACCGAGAACGCGAAGTCGGGCCCCGCGAGCAGGAGGATCCGGCCGCCGAGGTCGAACTCGCACTCGTTCGCCGCGTCCGCGTCGAGGAGGATCGCGTGCGCCGGCCCGTCCCTCGCCAGGTCAACCCAACCGACCTCCGCGACCTCGAGCGCCTCGAGGAAGATCGAGTGGAGCCCGCCGCACGGAACGACGATCTCGAACGCGCCCCGCTCGCCCGTCCAAGCCTCGCTCTCGCCGCAGCCGAGCCGCCCCCGGACCCCCTCCCCTTTCCCGTCCACGAGACGGCTCGCCACGACGAGGGGGCCGCGCCGGACGATCACCTCCAGCTCGCGCGGCCGCCCCAGCATCATCTCGACCTGGCGCTCGACCATGCAGGTCCGCCCGCCGGTCTCGGGGTCGCCGAAATCCCCGAGGAACACGAGCCGCGCGGTCACGTCGTGGTCCACCGGGAAGAACACGCGCGAGCGCGTCCCGACGTAGCGGCTCGGGAAGTGGTCCGCGCCGTTGCTGACGAGATCCTCGGGGCGGCACGCGCTCACCTCCCGCGCGTAGCTGCCGTCGGGCAGCCGCATCTTGATCCGCAGCCCGGGATACGGCACGAGGTCGAGCCGGCCGACGTTCATCTGCTCGCCGCGCCACGTGAACCGCAGCGGCGCGCGCAGGAGCCCCTCGTCCGACGTCACCTCGAGCTTCAGCGGCACGTCCTTCGGCGGGTCGAAGTAGAAGTTGAAGTAGCCGTTCCGCGCCGACGTGTCGTGCACGGACTGGTCGTCGCCGAACACGTCGGTCGCGAAGAGCTCGACGCCCGCGTCGTCGACCGGCATCCCCGCGAGCGTGACCTCGCCGAAGATCGCGCCCGCGGGCCTTAAGTGGAAGTCGAGCGGCGCCGGGTCGCCGTCCGCGGGCACCTCCACCCACTCGCGCGCCGGCGCGTACTCGATCGTCAGCGCCGCCTCGATGAGGAAGCGGCCGTGCCGGTCGAACGGGAGCTCGTACGCGCCGTCGGGACCGCTGCGCACGAGGTCGAAGGTCTTCGGGTAGACGACGCGCACCTCGGCCTTGTCGACGGGCTGGCCGTCGGGCCCGTACACGTGGCCGGTGAGGAGGGTGGGCGCGCGCTCCGGGAGCTTCGCCGCCGGGAGATCGGGCAGGTCGACGAGGCTCTCGCCCTCGAGGAGCCCGCGACGGGGGGGTGCACGCGGGGGGGCGGACTCTCGCCGGAGCAGCCACACGAGCGCCACGGCCGAGAGCAGCGCCGCGACCACGATGGCCTTGCGCACGGTGGACCGATCGTATCCCATCTCCCCTATCGCGCGTCCACGACGGCGAGGGCGCCCTCCTCCACGACGACCTCGCCGGAGCGGACGCGGCCGCGCGTGTCGTCGCACGCCCAGGGATAGGAGCCGGCCGCCAGCCGCGGCGAGAGGCAGGAGGCCTGCGTCCCCTCCGCCGCGCCCGCGGACCACACGTCCCTGGTCCTGTTCCTGAGGTCGTAAGCAATCCGGAAGGCGCAGGGCGCGTTCGCGAGGAGGAGGATCCTGCCCGCCGTGTCGTAGACAAGGTCCGCCGGATGGTCTGCGTCGAGCAGCATCGACTGCGCGGGCACGTCGCGGGCCAGCTCGACCGAACCGATCCCGGGCACGTCGAGCCCGACGAGGTGGACGACGTGAAGCCCGCCGTGCGGCACGGTCAGACGGAACGTGTCGTCCTCGCCCGTCGCCGCCTCGCTCTCGCCGCAACGGAGGCGCCCCCGGAGCCCCCTTCCTTCGCGGTCGAGGAGCCGGCCCGCCACGACGATCGGCCCACGCGGCACGACCAGCTCGATCTCCTGCCGGCGTCCGAAGAAGAGCGTCACCTCGCGCTCCACCATGTACGGCGCCAGGTCGTCTCCTTTAAGGACGGCGATGAACACGCATCGCGTCGTCACGTCCTCCTGCGTCGGAACGAGCAGGAGGCCGTGCGGACCGCTGTGGGGCAGCGCGGCGAGAGCCATGTACTGGATGTCCTGTTGGAGCTCCTCCTTGCGAACCGGGAGCGCGCCCTTCGCGTAGCTGCCGTCCGGCAGCCGCATGCGGATCCTCGCCGAGGGATACGGCGTGAGCTCGATCCTCCCCAAGTCCATCGGCTTGCCGGTCCAGGTGAACCGGGGCGGCGCGACGAGGATCCCGTAGGGCGATTTCACGTCGAGCCGGAGCGGCACGTCCTTCGGCGGGTCGAGGTAGAAGTTGAAGTACCCGCCCTCCAGGGCCATGTCGTGGATGGGACTCTCGGCGCCGGAGCTGTCGGTCGCGGTGAGGTAGGCGCGCGCGTCGTCGAGCGGGACGCCCTCGATCGTCACCTCGCCGAAGAGCGCGCCGCGTGCCCGCTGCAGGTGGAAGTCGAGCGGCGCCGGATCGCCGTCCTCCGGAATCTCCACCCACGCGCGCGCCGGCGCGAGCTCGGTCGTCAGCGCCGCCTCGACGAGGAACCGGCCGCTCCGGTCGATCGGGAGCCTGTAGGCGCCGTCCTTGTCGCTGCGCACGAGGTCGTACGTCTTCGGGTGGACGACGCGGACCTCCGCCCTCCCGACGGGGCTCCCGTCGGGGCCGTAGACGTGGCCCGGCAGGAACGTGGGCTCGCGGGTCGGGACCGGCTCGCCGGGCGGTTCCGCGGGTTCCGGCGCGTCCTTTCGCTCGACGGGGCTCTCGGGTGGGCCGGACCGGGAAGGCGCGCGGAAGACACCCCCGCGCTGGAGGAGCAGGACGAGCACGACGCACGCGACCAGCGCGAAGAGGACGACGAGCCTACGTCCCATAGATCCCCTTGTGCCGCGCGACGCAGCGTTCGAGGCTGAAGAGCTCGCGGTTGCGCGTGAGCGCCCTGTCCGCGAGCGCGCGCATCCGCTGCGGCTCGCGCGCGGCGCCCTCGAGCGCGCCCGCGAGATCGCCCGGGTCGCCGGGCCTCACGAGCACGCCCGCGCGGCCGTCGTCGAGGATCTCCGGGATCCCCCCCACGCGGGTGGCGACGACCGGCGTCCCGAGCACGGTCGCCTCGATCGCGACCCGCGGCAGCGCGTCGAGGCGCGACGGGACGACCAGGCAGTCGAGGTTCGGCGTGAACCCGAGGATCCCGGGGAGGTGGCCGACAAACGTCACGTCGAGCCCCTCCGCCTGCCCCCGGACCCCCTCATATCCGTCGCCCGCGACGAGCAGGTGCACGGGCACCTTGCGCTCCTTCAAGATGCGCATCGCGGCGAGCAGGTCGTCGAACCCCTTCACCCAGCGCAGCGCTCCCGCGACGCCCAGGAGCACCGCGTCGGGCTTCACGCCGTGCTCCTTCCTTAGATCCCGCCGTTCGGCCTTCAGCTCCTCGCTCCAGATGCCCGTGTAAACGGCCGTCACGCGCGATTCGGGCACGCCCTTCCCGATCATGAACCGGCGCAGGTCCTCGGAGACCGCGATGATCACGTCGGCGCCGAGGCGGCCGTAGAGCCAGCGGTCGAGCGGGTCGAAGCGCGGGTACGCGCCGCGACGCACGATCAGACGCAGATCCTTCCGCTTGAAGAAGCCGCGCGCGCGCATGCCGACGTACGCGTCGCGGCCCGTCATCGTGTGGAGGATGTCGATCTTGTGCTCGCGGAGCAGCCGGCGGATGCGGCGCCGCGCGCGGAAGTCGAGCTTGCTCCGGATCTCGATCCCGTGGCACGAGACTTTGTCGCGCTCGAGCGCCGCGAAGTCCTTGTAGGCGGGATCCGCGGCGTAGTGCATCGTGAGGCCGCTCGCGGCGAGGCGGGCGACGAGGCGGGAGAGGTAGGGGGTCCTATCCCCCCCGTCCACGATGAGAACCCGCATCCGGGGAGAGGCTATCAGGCCATTTGGGGGAAGCCGAGGGGGTCCGGGGGCCGCGGGACTTCCGTGCGCGGCGGCGCTCTGGTTCAATGCGGGGGATGGAGCGGCGGCGCGTCGTCCTCACCGGCATGGGTCTCCTGACGCCCTTCGGCGTCGGCATCGAGCCCCTCTGGGACGCGCTCGTGGAAGGGCGCTCGGCCGTCCGGCCGGCGGAGGGGTTCGACAACGCCGACATGCCGACGACCCACTACGCGCAATTGCCGGCGATCGACTTCGACGCCTACCTGGACCCGAAGCGCGCGGCGCTCTGGAGCCGGCTGTCGAGGCTCGCCGTCACGGGCGGCATCCTCGCGGCGCGCGACGCGGGCGGGAAGGTCGCGGGCGACCGCACGGGCGTGATCCTCGGGACCGGCTACGGCTGCACCTACGAGTTCGAGGAGCAGTTCCAGACGTTTTTCACCAAGGGGTGGAAGCGCATCAAGCCGATCTCCGTGCCGCGGCAGATGCCGAACGCGCCCGCGAGCCACCTGGGGATCGAGTTCGGCGCGAAGGGGATCAACTTCACGGTCTCGACGGCGTGCTCGTCGGGCGCGATCTCGACCGCGCTCGCCGTGCAGCAGATCCGCGCGGGCGCGATCGACGCCTGCTTCACCGGGGGCGCGGACTACATCGTGAACGCGTCGACCGCCGCCGTCTGGAACGCGCTGCGCGTGCTCGCGAAGCGGAACGGCCCGGACGCGAGCCGCCCCTTCAGCGCGGACCGCGACGGCCTCGTCCTCGGCGAGGGGTGCGGCATCCTGCTCCTCGAGGAGCGCGAGGCGGCGCTCGCCCGCGGGGCGAGGATCCACGCCGAGGTCACCGGCGTCGGGATGACGAACGACGCGACGAACATCGTCGGCCCCGACGTCGGCGGCGAGACCGCGGCGGTCCGCGCGGCCATCGCGGACGCCGGGCTCTCGCCGAAGGACATCGACTACGTGAACGCGCACGGCACCGCCACCGACGCGAACGACGCCAACGAGACCACGGTCCTGAAGGAGGCGCTCGGCGCGCGCGCGCGGGAGATCCCGGTGTCGAGCCTCAAGGGGCACCTCGGCCACACGATGGGCGCGGCCGGCGCGATCGAGATCGCGGCGACCGCTCTCTCGCTCGAGCGGCAGCGCGTCCCGCCGACGCTCTTCTTCGTGCCCGGCGACCCCGCGTGCGACCTCGACTACGTGCCGAAGGCGCGGGACCACCGGATGCGCCACGCGCTGACCAACAGCTTCGGTTTCGGCGGCCAGAACGCGGTCCTCGTCCTCTCCCGCGCCTGATCCGCCGTCTGCGGCGTCCTATCCTTCGAGGCGCTTGCGGAAGCGGTCGCGCCACCCGACCGCGAGCGCGGGGTGCTCGCTCGCGCGGCGCAGGAGGTCGCGGTCGGGCGCCTCCGCCCGGATCAGCCCGAAGACGTCCGCGACCGTGAGGCCGTGCGGGTCGCGCGCCACGCGGAGGACCGGATCGCCCTTCGCCACGTCGCCCTCGCGCGCGACCGAGAGGTAAAAGCCGCTCCTCCCGCTCTCCTCGAAGCGGCGGATCACGTCCGGCCGCCCGAGCCGGATGCCGAGCTTGAAGCACGGCACGCGCGGCTGCGTGACGACCAGCTCCGCGGTGCCCATGCGCAGCCGGTCGCCGATCCGCACGTCGTCCTCGAGGAGCCCGAGCAGCGTGAGGTTCTCGCCGAACGCGCCGAAGGGAAGCTCCGTGCCGGGAAGCTCGCGGCGCCAGAACGGATAGTGCTCCGACGGGTAGGCGTAGACGGCCTTCTCGGGCCCGCCGTGAACGGAGAGGTCGGACTGGCGATCGCCGTCGAGGTTCGTGCGGCGGACCGCGACGCGCCCCTCGACCGGCGCCTTGAAGATGGAGGTCGTCGCGGTTCCCCTCTCCCAGCTGACCTCGCGCGGCCGGCCGACGTGGACGGAGAGGACGCGCGTCGCCGGGGCGCCGCTCCCTTCCTTTCCGGCCTCGGGAGCGGGTTTTCGCGGCATGATTCTGCCGAAACGAACCTGGTTCGCTTCGATCAACCCTTCGATTCGAGCGCGGTGTAGAGGCCGTCCACGATCTGGTCGAACGTCGTGATCTCCTTCAGGCGCTCCTCGGGGATCTGCACGTCGAAGCGCTCCTCGACCTCGTACACCACCTCGATCATGTCGAGCGAGTCGAGCTTCAGGTCGTCCTTGAGCTTGACGCCCGGGACGAGCTTTCCCGGCTCGACCTTGAGCGTCTTCTGGAAGATCTCCCGCACGGCGGTCGCGATCTCGTCCCGGCTCCTCATTTCTTCGTGCTCACCTCGATGGTCCCCTTCAGCTCCTCGTTGTCCGGGAAGAGCGCGAGGCCCGCGCCCCAGATCTCCCGCGCCTTCTCCACGTTCCCCGCGTCCTTGTAGAGCGTGCCCAGCCGGAAGTAGGTGTTCGCGTAGTAGGGCTCCGGGGCCTTCCGCTTCTGGATCTCGAGCAGCTCCTCGAACTGCCGGATCGCCTCGGGGCGCATGCCCAGGAACTCCGGGGCCATGCTCGTGCCGAACGCCTTGCCGAACCGCGCGGTCCAGTGCTCCGGCTCGAGCTTGATCGCCGCGTCATACGCGGCCGAGGCCTTCATCCAGAGCATGCCCTGCTGGGGCCCGGCGACCTTGTTGTTCGTGAGGTCCGCGACGTAGGCCGTCGCGAGCGCGACCTGGAGGTCCGGGTTCGCGGGGTCCGCCGCGATCTCCTTCTGGATCGCGGCGATCACGTCCCCGATCCGGTCCGTGTGGAGCGACAGCCAGGAGAAGAGGCGGTTCGTGTCATCGGGGACGAGCCGCCTCCCCTTGAGGGCTGCGACGAGATCCTCGATCGACGTGTCGGGGGTTCCGGGGGCGGGGCTCCCGGTCGCCCCCTCCCCGGGCCCCTCCCCGTTCGCCGCGCGGGGCGCGGCCGCATCGGAGCCGCCCGGCCGCGTTTCCAGCGAGGCGACCCGGCGCTCCATCTCGTCGAACCGGCGCAGCACCAGCGCGGGGTCGAGCCCGCGAGGCGTGTCGGCCGCGGGCGCCGCGCGTTCGGGCTGCGACGCCGCGCGCGCGGGCGCGTTCTCCGGCCGGAGCACGCCCGCGAGCAGCCCGCCGAGAACGCCTCCCGCGAGCCCGAGCAGGAGCGGGAGCGTCGACTTCATGACTGGCGGCCGATCCGGAAGCCCTTCACGAACTCCTCGTGGACCTTCTTCGCCTCCGCCGCGCGCTTCGGCGGCGCGGCCGTGTGGACGCGGTAGACGCGGCGGTCCTTCACGGTCCCCATGATGTACGTCACGCTGTCCGGCTTCGTGACCGTGCCGAGGAAGGCCTCGGAGCCGGCCATCGACCCGGTCTGCTCCTCCATCTTGAGGGTATCCCGGTAGTAGTCGGCCAACTCCTGCGTCTGGTCGGCGAGCGAACCGTCGTAGGGCGCGCTGATGACGCTGATGACGATCCCCTTCATTTCGAAGCGCGCGTCCGCGAGCGACGCGTCGGGCGGGCGGACGACGCCGAACCCCTCGGGGACCGTGCACGCGTAGAGGCCCTGGACGCTGCGGAAGGGGATGCCGCGGACCGTCTTCTCCTCGACGGCGCTGATCGAGAGCCCCGAGACCGCGCGCTCGAAGAGGTCGCGCACGCGCTTCAAGCGGGCGCGCGGCGCCGAGCAGTAGACGCGGAAGAGGCGGTTCTGCCCGTAGTAGGTGCGGAGGAGGAGCGAGCGCTCCCGCTTCTTGCCGTCCTCCTTCACCTCGACCGCGACCCCCTCGACCTCGATGCCGGGGAGGTTGATGCCCTTCCGCATCTCGACCTCGCGGAACTGCATCTCCTTGAACGCGGGCCGCCCGGGCGCGGGCTCGGCGGTCTCCTTGAACTCGACACCCAGGGCCGTGCGGAGCTCCGAGAGCGTGCCAAAGGGGTTGTCCCGCACGAGGAGGAGCACGTACGAGTCGTTCGAGGCGTCGCTCTCGTAGCGCGCGAGCTCGTTCCACGCGCCGGACGCCGAGGCGACCTTCGCCGACCAGCCGTACACGCCCGAGAACGAGAGCCCGAGCTCGGGGTTCGCGTACGTCGTGTCGACCGCCTGCGCGGGCTTCGCCTCCGGCGCGGGCGCAGGGGACGGCCTGGGCTGCTCCTGGCCCGGCGCGACGGCGCAGAGGCCGAGGAGCGCGGCGAGGGCTGCGGATCTTGCCTGCATCGCGGACAACTTAGCACCCTGCCGCGGTCCGGGATAGGGAGTCGGGGGGGGCCGGGGGGCCCCTACCTCGCGCGCAGGGAGATCGTGCGCGGCCTCTCGGCCCCCTCGATGGCGAGGGTTCCGGACGCGCCGCCGCGGAGGCGCACGCGGACCGTGCCCAAGGGCAGCGCCCCCGTGAGGACGCGCGCGGCATCCTCCGCGATCCGCGCCTCGGCGGCGGGACTCCGCTCGAGACGCGGGAGCTCTCCCGGCGGTCGCGAGGCGACGGGCTCGTCGGTCGTGACCGATTGCCTGCCGGCGGCATCGCGGATCGCCGCCCCCGCGACGCTGAGGCTGAGCGTCGTCGCGCGGCCGCCCGGCAGCGCCAGCGCGACGGAAAGCGGACCCGTGCCGTCGTCCGCAAGGGGTGCCTCGGGCGCCTTCTCGAGAAGCCGGCGGAAGAGCAGCGTCCAGACGAGCCCGTGGAGCGACGGCGGCGCCTCCGCCTTCATCGGGCGCATCGCGCCCGCGACGTCCCCCTTGATGCCCAAGAACCCGCCCGCCATGCCGGGTCGCGCGACCAGCACGAGCGGCGGGTCCTCGTCCTCGTGGATCACGACGACGAGCCCCTCCGCGGCCGCCGTCGGCAGGAGGCACGCGGCCTCCGGCCCCGGGCCGACGGCGCCCTCGGACGGCAGGTCGCTCGCGCCGGGGGCGAGGTCGAACGCCGCGATCTCGTAGCGCGTGTCGAGGAAGAGGGCCTCTTCGAAGGAGATCCCGGCGCCCTGGGCCAGCCCTTCGATCTCCTCGCGGATGGCCGGCGGCAGGAACGGCGCGAGGCGCTCCCCGCACGTCTCTACCGCGAACGCGCGGACGCCCTCCTCCGGCAACGCGCGCGCGAGCTCGCCCTTGATCCGTTCCGCGAGCGCCCGGCCGAGCGCCCTCCCCTTCTCCCGGGGCGGGCCGGAGACCCGCACGACGGTGATCCCGTCGCTCAGGAAGACCCGTGCTCCCGCGGGCTCCTCCCCCCCGGAGCCCCCCCTCTTCAGCGCCCAGAACGCGGTTAGAAGGACGGCGAGGAGGACGACCAGGGCCGAAGCCAATCGGTACATGTAATTCTTTTCAGGACAACGACTTATGACGGATCGTCACCTTGACGATTTGGCGATTGCATGTTAACGTACGGGGCTTCGGCACGCGATGGAGCCTCCTGTCGACCCCCCTGAGACGCCCGGCGAGGACGCCCCCTTCTCGCGCGACCCGCCGGACCGGATCAAGGACCTCCTGATCGAGGAGGAGATGAAGACGAGCTACCT
Organism: Planctomycetota bacterium; assembly: GCA_036273915.1. Taxonomy (GTDB): domain Bacteria; phylum Planctomycetota; class PLA2; order PLA2; family PLA2; genus PLA2. The sequence continues at coordinate 10,486 of DASUGR010000128.1, forward strand.
GCGGTACGCGATGAGCGTCATCGTGTCGCGGGCGCTCCCGGACGTGCGCGACGGGCTGAAGCCCTCCCAGCGGCGCATCCTCGTCGCGATGCACGACCTGAACCTGACGCCGGGGGCCAAGTACAGGAAGTGCGCGAAGATCGCGGGCGACACGTCGGGCAACTACCACCCGCACGGCGAGGCGGTGATCTACCCCACGCTCGTGCGCCTGGCGCAACCCTTCAACATGCGCGTCCCGCTCGTGGACGGGCAGGGGAACTACGGATCGGTCGACGGCGACCCGCCGGCGGCCATGCGGTACACGGAAGCCCGGATGACTGCGGCCGCGGTCGACCTGCTCGCCGACCTCGAGCTCGACACGGTCGACTACCGGCCGAACTACGACGAGTCGCGCACCGAGCCGACCGTGCTCCCGGGGAAGTTCCCGAACCTCCTCGTGAACGGCTCGATCGGCATCGCGGTCGGGATGGCGAGCAACATCCCGCCCCACAATCCGGGCGAGGTGTGCGACGCGCTCATCCGCTACATCAACAACCCGGAATGCGAGCTCGCCGAGCTCATGGAGGTGCTGCCCGGCCCGGACTTCCCGACGGGCGGCGTCATCTGCGGGCGCCAGGGGATCCTCGACGCCTACGCGACCGGACGCGGCCGGCTGATCGTGCGCGGCCGCATCACCGCGGAGGAGGAGAAGGAGGGGCGCTGGGTCCTGACCGTCGAGGAGATCCCCTACCCGCCGCGACGCGACCTCATCATCGACCGGATCGCGGAGCTCGTGAAGGAGGGGGTGCTCCCGGGCATCTCCCGGATCGACGACTTCGCCGACCGGACGAACCCGTACCGCATCCAGATCCAGCTCAAGAAGGGCGAGGATCCGAAGGTCACCGAGAACCTCCTCTACCAGCACACCCCGCTCCAGGAGACGTTCGGCGTCAACGCGATCGCGCTCGTGAACGGGCGGCCCGAGACGCTCGGGCTCAAGGAGCTGCTGAAGAACTACCGCGACTACCGGATCGAGGTGGTGCGGCGCCGCACGCGGTTCCTGCTCGCGAAGGCCGAGGCGCGCGCGCACATCGTCGAGGGCCTCCTGAAGGCGCTCGACATCATCGACCAGGTGATCGACACGATCCGGAAGAGCGAGAGCCCCGAGATGGCGCAGGCGCGCCTCGTCGACCGCTTCCAGTTCACGGAGAAGCAGGCCGACGCGATCCTCCGCATGACGCTCGCGCGCCTCACCGGCCTCGAGAGGAAGAAGCTCGTGGACGAGCTCGAGGAGCTCCGCAAGAGGATCGCCGAGTACAAGGCGATCCTCGGCTCCGAGCGCAAGGTGCTCGACGTCATCGTGGGCGAGCTCGAGGAGGTCAAGGCGAAGCACGGGCGCCGGCGCGCGACCGAGATCACGGGCGAGGCGATCGAGTTCGCGCGCGAGGAGCTGGTGCCGCCCGAGGATGTCGTGGTGACGATGAGCCGCGGCGGCTACCTGAAGCGGGTGAAGCTCGACACCTACCGCGCGCAGGGGCGCGGCGGCCGCGGGATCATCGGCGCCGCCACGAAGGAGGAGGACTTCATCACGCAGCTCTGGTCGGCGCACACGCACGACACGCTGCTCTTCCTCACGAACCGCGGGCGCGCCTTCGCGAAGCGCGTGTTCGAGGTGCCCGAGCTGTCGCGGGAGAGCGCCGGGAGAAACATCAAGAACCTGCTCGAGCTCCGCGAGGGCGAGGAGGTCACGTCGGCCTTCGCGATCAAGGACTTCGACGACCGCGACATCCTCTTCGCGACGCGGCAGGGCGTCGTGAAGAAGGTGACGCTGTCGCTGCTCCGCAACGCGGCCCGCCAGACGGGCATCATCGCGTGCGAGCTGGACGACGGCGACTCGCTCCTCGGGGCGGCGCTCCTGGTGGGCGGCGAGGGGGTCATCCTCGCCACCGCGCACGGCATGGCGATCCGGTTCCTCGAGGGCGACGTGCGCCGCATGGGCCGCGCAGCCCGCGGCGTGCGCGGCATCAAGCTGCGGAAGGGCGACGAGGTGGTGGGCCTCGCGATCGCGCGCGAGGGCGCGGCACTCCTCACGCTCTGCGAGAACGGCTACGGCAAGCGGACGCTCGTCTCCGAGTACCGGCCGCAGACCCGCGGGGGCCTCGGCCTGAAGGACATCCAGACGACCGAGCGCAACGGCAAGGTCGTCGCGACCTGCGTCGTGGACGAGGCGGACGAGATCGTGCTGATCAGCGCGAAGGGCATGATCGTGCGCACGCGCGTGGGGGAGATCTCGCTCATCGGCCGCAACACGCAGGGGGTCCGCGTGATGAACCCCAAGGCAGGCGACCGCCTGCTCGCCTGCGCCGTGGTCCCGCCGCAGGACGACGGCTCCGGTGCGCCGCCCGAGCCGACCGGCGGGGCGCCCACCGCCTGATCACGCTGGCAGCGTCGCCAGCGGGCGCCGCGTCCGCGTGGCCCCCGAAGCCCCCTCCATTCCGGAAGCGGGACGCGCGGGAAGCCGGTACAATGCCCCGGTCGGCTTCGGAGCAGAGAGCCCGGTCGCCCCGCGGCCGCCGGGTCAAGGAGAGATTATGCGCAGACTGCCGCTGCTGTTGACCACGCTGGCTCTCGTCGCGCCCCTGCGGGCGGACGAGACCGCGAAGGTGAAGGACGAGCAGAGCGGGCTTGTCGTCGAGATGCCCGCGGAGTGGACACGCGAGACGGCCCGCGAGAAGGGGAGCGTCAAGTTCTCCGCGATCTACGATCTCACCCGCACGAAGTACGTGCTGTTCCAGGTCGAGACCGGCCCCGCGGAGAACTTCGTCGAGGCGGCGTGGCTCGACAAGGAGAAGGAGGACCTCTCGAAGTTCCTGAAGACCGTCGACACGCCCTGGTCGACCGAGTCCGCGACCGTCGGCGGCGAGAAGGCGACGCGCTACACGCTCGGCGGCAAGACCGAGAAGGGCCTGGACGTGCGCTTCCGCGGGTGCGGCTTCGTCAAGAACGACTACTTCTTCCGCATCCAGGAGGTCTCGCAGGGCGGCGCCCACGCTGAGGCGGAGGATGCCGTCAAGGCGATCTGGGAGGCGGTCAGGTTCGAGGAGCCGAACCCGTTCGCCACCGGCGACGAGGGGAAGGAGGAGGGGTCCGGGGAGGAGGAACCCTCGGGCGGCAAGGCGACGGAGGGCGCCGAGGAGGAGGCGCCCAAGGGCGAGCCGATCGTCATCGAGGACAAGGCGGGCAACTTCAAGGTGAAGATGCCGCCCGGCTGGTCGATCGACCGCGCGCCCCAGGAGGACGACGGCACCGGGACCCGCCTCATCGTCCGGCGGGCGGCCGGCAACGGGGATGCCGCGACCATGGAGTTCTTTCGCATCAGCGTCCGCAACTCCGAGTTCTTCGACCAGAACGAGGCGGCCGAGGCCGTCGAGAAGATCCTCAACGGCGAGCTGCACTTCTTCGACCAGTTCTACGGCGACGACTTCTGGAAGACCGCGAAGCCGGAGATCGACACGCGGCAGGAGCTCGGCAAGGCGAGGAAATCGTGCGGCTACGAGGTCCGCTCCATCACGCTGGAGGAGGATGCCAAGGTCCGCGAGGCGGAGGCCCTGGTCCGGCGCGGCGACACGTCGGTCAAGGTGCCCGAGTACAAGCCGCTCGTCATCCGCGGCCGGCTCGCGATGCTCTCCCCGTTCCTCTACGTCACGGTGGTGCAGACGGCGCGCTCCGTCGCGGACGACGAGAAGCTGCTCGCCGAGATCGCCGCCATCCACGACTCGTTCGAGTTCGCGACCGCCGAGCGGATGCCGCCGCCCCTCGCGAGCGACACGGGACCGTTCGGCAACACGCTCCAGGACCCCGCCAATGCCGAGGAACGCAAGGGGATGAAGATGGCCGAGTTCAAGAAGGGCGCGAAGGTCGCGGCGGCCATGAAGTTCGACTACATCCTCCCGCCCGGGTTCCAGGATGCCGAGCGGGTGGCCGACATCACAGGCATCTACGCCCTCGGCGACGTGAACGTCGTCCAGGTGATCGCGCAGGACGGCACCAACGGCTGGGTCTGGATCCGGGTGACTGCTCAGAGCTCAAAGGAGCTGGGATCCAACGAGAAGTTCATCGAGAAGAAGAAGGTCTTCGAGGAGTGGATCAGCAACTTCGAGTCGCAGGCTCGCGGCGCGGGCAAGATGCCGAAGAAGCCGGAGAACGTCCGCGTCGGCAACATCGACGGGGACGGCTGCGAGCTCGAGGGCAAGATCAACGGGTTCCACGCGACCGAGATCAACATGGTCACGGACACGAGCGGCTGGCGGATCAGGTTCGAGCTCAAGACGCGCGGGACCGGCGCGGAGACCTTCGCCGACGGGATCAAGACGTTCCTCAGGAAGTTCAAGGCCACCAAGAAGTGATGATGAGAGCCTTCGTCACGACGCTCGTGGTCGCCGCCCTCCTGGGCGGACCCCGGATCGCCTCCGCCGCCGACCAGGCCACGGTCCGCGACGAGGCCTCGAACTTCGAGATCTCGCTGCCCCCCGGCAAGGAGGGCGACTGGGACAAGATCGAAGACAAGGAGCGGAAGGACATCAAGGCGCACTTCAAGACGGAGTTCGTCGACACGGAGCCGCTCGCGACCGCCGAGGTCCAGGTCATCATCTTCCCGATGAACCGCGATCTCGCGGCGAGAAGCCTCGAGTCGATCGCCAAGCAGTGGTCGTCGGCGATGGAGGGATCCCTCGCGAACCCCCGCGACGGCGCGGAAGGGAAGACGACCCTCGGCGGCCAGGAGGCCTACTTCCGCGACATCAAGGGCGACCTCGTGGCGGGATCGGGCCTCGGCCACGTGACGTGGCACATCACCCGGATGGGCAAGTCGTTCTACATCCTCCACGTCGTGCGCACGCACAAGGCCGTGGGCGACACGGGCCTCGAGGAGGAGATCGGGAAGATCCGCGACTCCTTCAAGTTCCTGAAGATCGAGGAAGTCAAGCCGGACCCGAAGGCAAAGAAGGGCGAGGGGCCCGGCGGCCCGGCGGGCGCCGCCGCGGGGAGCGAGAAGGAGAAGGGGCCGGACCCCGAGCAGCTCGCACGCGCGGAGATGAAGCTCGACTACTGGCTCCTGAAGTTCGTGAAGCCCGAGGGGCTCCTCAACACGCCGCCCGAGAAGCTCGACGAGTCGGAGAAGGCGAACCACTGCGTCGCGAAGTTCAACCGGAGCGTCGACCAGAGCTCCGTCCTCGTCCGGATCTACGCGCAGAACGAGAAGAACCAGCAGTTCACGATCGAGCAGCTGGCCGAGCGGAGCCTCAAGTCGTTCAAGGAAACCTTCAACGAGAAGAGCCGCCTCCCCGAGGAGGTCGACAAGGACTACAAGAAGTTCCCGGGCGCCAAGGACGCGATCCGGTTGAAGCTCGTGGGCCGGCGCAACACCCCCGAGGTCATCTACTGGTACCTGGCCCAGTGCAAGAACGGCCGCCAATACCAGATCGAGATCCACTTCTGGGGCGGCGAGGCGGAGAAGTTCTACAAGGTGCAGATCGACGACTTCATGAAGAACCTCCGGCCGCAGGACGACTGAGAGCGCACGATGCCCGCTGGCTTCGGCCGGCTGATCCTCCCGCTCGCGCTCCTCGCGGGCGCCGCCGCGGCCGCGCCCGCCCCCGAGGTCCTCCGGGAGGAGGCCTACAACTACCGCGTGGTCGGGGAGCTGCCGCGAGGCTGGTCCCGGCGCACGGATGCGCTCGTCTTCGTGTACGCGATCGACGAGATCCCGCACGCCTACGTCCACCTCCTGCGCGGTCGCGTCGACGGGGCGGTGGACGTGGAGGCGCAGCTTCGCGCGCGGGCGCCCCACTACCGGTTCCCGGGCGCCCCGGCCGATGCCGAGGTCGCGCGCAAGGGGACGTGGGCCGGACGGGACACCGCGCTCCTCGAGCATGAGGCCGAGGTGAACGGCGTCAAGTGCCGGCGGCGGGTCGAGGCGTTCGTCGCGGGGGGCATCTGGTTCGAGCGGATCGAGACGATCTATGGCGCCTCGACCGAGGAAATCGAAGCGTGCCGCGCGGGCCTCGACCTCTTCCGGAAGGGGTTCCGGCTGCTCTCCCCGCCGCTCACGGCGGAGGAGCGGACGGATGCCGCGGAGCGGACGATCGAGGACAGGGAGCTCGGGTTCCGCGTCGTGAAGCCCGCCGGGTTCCTGCGGAAGGAGGTCGACCTCGTCGCGGACCCGGGGTTGCGCGTGGCGTTCGAGAAGCGCCTCGACGACCCGCGCTTCGGGGCGGTCGTGCGCCTGTTCGAGTACGGCGTGCGCGACGACATCCCCGCGAAGGCGTGGATGGACATCTTCTACGGCGGGTTCCAGGTCCACGTCACGAACCCCGCGCGGGCGGCCGCGAAGGCACCGGAGATCCCGGGCGCCGCGGAGACGCTTGCGGAGCGCTTCACGGGCGTGCGCGACGGCCGCCCGATCGAGGAGGTGCTGGTGGTGGTGCGGGCGGAGGGCGGCCGCATCTTCTGCCTGCGGACCCGCACCTCCGGCCAAGCCGAAGCCCCCCCCGTGGGCTTGCAGGTCAACGGTTGACCTGCCGGGCCCGCGCAAGTCGTTTGCTGGCAAGGGGTTGTGCCTGCTCGGGTGCGTCATTGATGGCGCAGCGCGTACCGTCCGT
>DASUGR010000129.1:0-12341 GCA_036273915.1 Planctomycetota bacterium
GGCTCGTGCTCGTCGACCTCCACGCGATCGCGCGCTGGGAGGGGGAGATCGAGAGGCGGCGTGCGCGGCTTGAACCGCGCAGGGAGGAGATCCTCGGCGAGGCCGCGCTCGAGGACCCTCCGGTCACGGCGATCGACGCTCCGGCGGGGGTCGAGGACAGGCTCTACCTCGAGGCGAAGCCGGATCTCCGCGCCGAGGTCCGTGCGCACGAGGACGCGCACCTCGTGGACGCGCAGATGCACCTGCCCGTGCTGAAGCACCCGCTCCGCAACCTCGAGCTGGCCTTCCGGAGCGGCTTCAGCGCCGAGGAGATCCTCTCGGCGCTCGAGCGGAACGCGCAGCTCACGGCCATCGCCGAGGGCCCCTCCCCCCGCGCCGCGCTCGCGACGTGCTGCGCGGCGCTCGGCCGGGGCGATGCCCACGGCATCGGCTACACCGCGATTGTCGAGGCGTTCGTGGAGGAGATCCACGACCGGCCGGAGCAGTACCCGGAGATCGACGCGTCTCGCGTGATCGTCCAGCAGCTCCACCGCCTGCCGGATGGAAAGATCCGGGCGCTCGCGCGGGACGCGATGGAACGCTGGGATCTCAACGTCCGCTGAGGCCGGGCTCCCCGAGGAGCCGCTCGATCTCGCCCGGGTCCTTGGGGAGATTCCGGGAGAGCACGTCGGCGCCGTCCTCGGTCACGAGCACGACATCCTCGATGCGGATGCCGAGCGCCTCCTCGCGGATGTAGACGCCCGGCTCGACGGTGATGGTCATGCCGGCGGCGAGCAGCGGCGGCCCCGGGTCGTGGACGTCCAGGCCGACGTGGTGGCACGTGCCGTGGAGGAAGTAGCGGTCGAGGCCCGCCTTCTTGAGGACGCCGCGCGCGGCGGCGTCGACCTGCTGCAGCGTGGCGCCGGGCTTCACCGCCGCGATCCCCGCGAGCTGCGCCGCGAGGACGGCGTCGTACACCTCGCGCTGCCGGGGCGAGAACCGGCCGCTCACCGGGAACGTGCGCGTGATGTCGGTCGCATAGCGGTCCACCGAGCCGCCCGCGTCGATGACGAGGAGGTCGCCCGCGGCCAGCGGGCCGTCGTTCCGGAACCAGTGGGGGATCGTGCTGCGGGGCCCGCTGCCGACGACGAACCTGTAGGCCGGCATCGCGCCGCGGCGGCGCACGCCGGCGAGCAGCGCCCCGTCCACGGCGGCCTCGGACGAGCCCGGTCGGATCTCCGCGAGCGCGTCGCGGAACGCGCCGATCGTCGCCTCGGCCGCGCGCCGCATGGCCTCCACCTCGCGGGGCTCCTTCGTCGAGCGCATGAGCATCAGCGCGGGATGGAGGTCCGGAAACGTCATGTCCGGGCGCATCGCGCGGAGCTTCCGGACCGCGTCGTCGCGGACCTCGCGGACCCCCGCGAGGTCGCGGCCCGCGTAGGCGGGCACGTGGAGGCAGGCGCCCTCGGGCAGGACGGAGGCAAGCTCGGCGCCGAGCGCCTCGCCGCTGCCGGGCGCGGGGCGCGTCGCCTCGATGCCCAGCGCGCGCTCCGCGTCGGCGCCGGGCCGCCAGGAGAGTCCGACGAACTGCGCGAACGCGTCGCCCGCCTCGAGGAGGAAGAGCGCCTCCCTGGCCTCCACGGCCGCCGTGCCTCGCCGGAGAACGAGCGGAGGGGCGTCCGCGCCCGCGAGGACGAGAACCGCGCCGGGGTCGTCGACGCCGGCCAGGTAGAGAAGGTGTCCCTCCTGCGGGGGCTGCAGCACGTCCGTGAGCGGCTGGCCCAGCACGAGCGCGTAGCCGGTCCCGAGGCGCGCCGCCAACGCGGTCCGCCGCTCGCGCCGGGCCGCGACCGCGTCGTCCCTTGTCGGCGGGGCCGCGGACGCCGCCGCGGAGAGCAGGAGGAGCGCGCACGCGACGGCCGGCTTCGCGTCGCGCACCCGGCTCACCGGAGAGCCGCGAGGATCTCGTCGACGGTCCCCGCTTCGGCGAGCCGTCGCCGCACCGCCGCGTCCTTGAGCTTCAGCGTGATGCGGGCGAGCAGCTGGAGGTAGCGCTCCTGCTGGTGGTCGGGGCCGGCGATCATGACGATGAAGTGGACGGGCTTGCCGTCCAGCGAGTTGAAGTCGATCCCCTGGTCGATCTTCGCGAAGCCGACCACGAAGTCGCGGACCGAGGGGATCTTCGCGTGGGGGATCGCGATGCCGAGGCCGATGCCGGTCGACATGATCTTCTCGCGCTCGTGGATCGCGGCGAGGAGCTTCGTGCCGTCGGTCACGTCGGGCGAGGTCGCCACGACGGCGGCCAGGCGGCGCAGGGCCTCCTCCTTGGTCGTCGCGTCGAGGAGGATGACGCGCTCGGGCGGGATGATGGCTTCGAGGCTGATGGTCATTCGGACCCCCTGGAGTTCAGTCGCCACGGCCACCCTTCTGCCAACAAAGCTCGCTCGGGCGGTCCGGATTGCCGGTCATGGTCACGAGGTCGAAGCGGAAGGGAAGGTGAGCGACGCCGAAGCGCTCGCGGAACGCGCGGGTGGCGCGGGCCGTGCGGCGCCGCTGCGCCGCGCTGACCGCGGGCCGGTCCTCCGGGAACGACCCGGCGCGCGACTTCACCTCGACGAACACCAGCGTCTCTCCTTCCAGCGCGGCGAGGTCGATCTCGCCTCCCGCCGCGCGCCAGTTGCGCGCGAGGATGACGAGGCCGGCCCGGCGGAGCAAACGCTCCGTCGCCCGCTCCGCTCGTCTTCCGTGCTCCCTGCGATCCATAGGCAAGGAGTCGAGATGTCGGGATCACTCGTCCGCGACCGGCGTGGGCTCGCGAGCCTCCACCGGCTCGGGCGCCACCACGTCGGCCTCGACCCGGGGGGCGTTGGCGGGAACCTCTCCCGCGGTCTCCCTGGTTCCCATGACCTCGCGGAGGCGTGTCGCCTTGCCCGTGCGGTCGCGCAGGAAGTAGAGGCGGGCGCGCCGGCTCCTGCCGGAACGCCTGACCTCGACCTTCTGCACGAAGGGCGAGTGGAGGGGGAATGTCCGCTCCACCCCCTGCCCCTGCACGATCCGGCGGACCGTGTAGGTGGCGCTCATGCCCTCGCCACGGCGGCGGATGACCGTGCCGCCGTAGACCTGCACGCGCTCCTTGTCGCCTTCCTTGATGAGGACGTGCACGTCGACCGTGTCCCCGACCCCGAATTCCGGGAGCTCCTTCTTGGCGAACCCCTGCTCGATCAGGCGGATCCTCGTCATCTCGGCTCCTCCTTCCGTCGGAAGGCGGTGTCATTTTTCTCCTGCCAGAGGTCACTCCGGCGGACGCGGGTCCGCTCCTCGGAGGCCCTCTCGCGCCACGCGTCGATCGCGGCGTGGTTGCCGGAGACAAGCACTTCCGGCACGGCGAGGCCACGGAACTCGCGCGGCCTCGTGTACTGGGGCCCCTCCAGCAATCCGGTGGCGAAGGAATCGTCCTGCGCCGAATCGGCGTGGCCGAGGACCCCCGGCAGCAGCCGGACGACGGCCTCGGTCACGGCGAGCGCGGGGATCTCCCCCCCGGACAGCACGTAGTCGCCGATGGAGATCTCCCTCGCGTTGAGCACTTCAGCGATCCTCTCGTCGAACCCTTCATATCGGCCGCACACGAGGATGAGCCCCGGCTTTCCGGCAAGCTCGGCGGCGAGCCGCTGGTCCAGGCGCTCTCCCTGGGGGGTGAGGAGGATCCGCTCGGCCCCCGGCGCGTGGGTCGCCGCCGCCGCCTCGACGGCCGCGACGACGGGCCCGGGCATGAGCACCATCCCGGGGCCGCCGCCGAAGGGGCGGTCGTCCACCTGGCGATGCTTGCCCTCCGCGTGGTCCCGGATGTCCCGCACGTCGAAGACGACCTCCCCCCGCTCCGCGGCATGGCCGAGGATGGAGGCCCCGAGATAGGTGCGGACGACCTCGGGAAAGAGGGTCAGGACGGTGATCTTCACGGGAAACCGCGGGGCGGAAACCCCTTATTGGACCCCGGCTTCGGCGTGTCGTCAAGCCGCGGGCCTTATACTCTCAGGCCGTGTTCACCGGGATCGTGCAATCCATGGGGCGAATCGCCTCCATCTCCCCCGCGGAGGGGGGGGCGCGGCTGTGGGTCGAGGCTGGCCCCCTCGCCGGCGAGGCGAAGCAGGGCGACTCCGTGGCCGTGGACGGATGCTGCCTCACCGTGGTGGGGACCTCGGGCGGAAGGCTTGCGTTCGACGCCATCCCGGAGACGCTCCGGCGCACGACGCTCGGGCGGCGCGCGGCGGGCGACGCCGTGAACCTCGAGCTCCCGCTGCGCCCGGTCGACCGGCTCGGCGGGCACTTCGTCCAGGGGCACGTGGACGCGGTGGCCGAGGTCCTCGAGCGGCGCGAACAGGGGGCCGATGTGACGATGACGTTCCGCCTGCCGCCCGCGCTCGGCGGCCAGGTCGTCGAGAAGGGCTCCGTCGCGATCGACGGCGTGAGCCTGACCGTCGCGTCCGCCGATGCCCGGACGTTCTCGGTCGCGCTCATCCCGCACACGCTGGCCGTGACGACGCTGGGGCGTCGCGGCAAGGGCGACCTCGTCAACCTGGAGGGCGACATCCTCGCGAAGTACGTCGCCGCGCTGGTCGCCCGCCGATGACCCGCGCCGTCACGATCCTCTGCCTCCTGGGCGCCGCCGGCGTGTGGGCGTGGGCGCTGTTCGCGCCCAAGACCGCGACGGTCGCACCGTTGCCGCAGCGATTCGTCGGCGCCTTCGAGGTCGCGGGCATCGAGACGCCCCCCGGCATGCCCAACCCGCTTCCGCCGGGGAAACAGTACCTCTTCCACTTCACGGCCGACGGCACGTACGTCCTCCAGGTCTTCCTGAACGGGGGCTTCGAGATCCTGCGCCGGGAGGGTGCGATCGACGTGGGGGGGGATGGCATCGTCACCTTGAATCGCGTCTCGTCCAACCGCCGCGAGGACCGCGCGCCTGCCGAGCGGTTCCACGCCTCGTGGGGCCAGGACGACACCGGGCCGTTCCTCGCGCTCCGCCACGCGGAGGCGGGGTACACCTTCCGCTTGAGGCCGGTCAAGGCCTAGCCCTGGGCTAGGGTCGGGAGACCGGCCGCAACCCGCCGCATCCGGGGCGCGCTTCGGGCGGGTCCCGGCGGCCCCCGGAGCCCCCTCCGCCTTCAGTTCAGCACGTTGAAGAACAGCGAGGTGAACGACACGAGGCTCGCGAGCGGCGCGTTCTCGCGGGCGACCTCACCCGTCTCCCGGAAGCTCTCGAGCATGCGCTGCAGCTCCCGATAGGCGCTGTCGTCCTTCAGGAGGAGGCCGAGCGAGCCCTTGCCCGCGCGCACGTCGTCGAGCATCACGCGCAGGTCCTCCGTGGCCACGCGGACGTTCTCGTAGATCTGCCCGTCGTCCGCGAGCAGGCGGGAGAGGCTCCCGTTGCCCGTGTCGAGGCGCACCGCGACGTTGCGGAGCGCGCTCACGGCCTCGACGAGCGCCGCGTGGAGGTCGTCGTCGTGCACGAGCTTCCCGATCGTGCCCTCGCCCTCGTCGATCGCCTTCGTGATGCCGCGCACGCGCGCGATGATGTCCTTCAGGTCGCGCGCCACGTCGTCGTCGTACATGAGGTGGCCGACCGTGCCCTTGCCCGACCGGATCTGCGTCGCGATCTCGTCGATGCGCGACACGGCGGAGAGGACGCGGTCGTAGAGGGCGCGGTCGTCCAGCAGCGCGCCGAACGAGCTCTCGGGCGAGCGCGCGCGATCGACGACGTCGCCGAGGCCCTCGGCGATCCGGTCGATCTTCCGGTAGAGACCGTCGTCGGCGAGGATGCGGCCGATGCTCCCCTCGCCGCGGCTGAGGCGGCCGGTCACCTGGGCGAGGTCGGACGTGATGCGGCCGATGTTGCCGCGGTTCTCGTCGATCAGGCTGTTGAGCGCCTCGAACGGGTCGCCCGCCATGACGCCACGGAGCGGCGTGTCCGGCGTGAGCTCGCGCTTCCCGGGCGTGCCGCGTTCGAGCTCGAGGATCGCGCGGCCGAGGATGCCGCGCGAGCGCATGATCACCGACGCGTCCTCCCAGATCTTCAGGTCCGCGCGGATCAGCATGTCCACCTGCACGTAGTGGCCCGGCGCCAGCTCCGGGTCCGGCACGAGGGTCACGCGCTCGACACGGCCGATCTTCGTCCCGGCCGTGAAGATGTCCGCGTCCTTCTTGACCGTGGAGTCGTCGCCGAAGTAGGCCGTCCAGCGCTTCTGCTCGACGAACCCGAGGCCGCCGAGCCGGAACGTCAGGAAGGTGAGCACCGCGAGGGACGCGAGGACGAAGCCCCCGAGAACCATGTTCCGCTGGATGTTCCTTCGCCTCCTGCTCATCGTTTCTCCTCCCGGCGGTCCGCGAGCGGCCCCTCGAGGGCGCCGTGCACGAACTGCCGCACGATCGGGTCCACGGCGTTCTTGAACTCGGCGGGCGTTCCCGTGGCGATGATGCGCCCATCGTAGAGCATCGCCACGCGGTCGGCGATCCGGTAGACCCCCTCCATATCGTGCGAAACGACCACGGACGTGACGCCGAGCTTGTTCCGGAGGTCCACGACGACCTGGTCGATGATGTGCGCGGTCACCGGGTCGAGGCCCGTCGTCGGCTCGTCGTAGAGGAGGATCTCGGGCTCCGTGACGAGGCTGCGCGCCAGCCCCGCGCGCTTGCGCATGCCCCCCGACAGCTGGTCGGGGCGCAGGTCGCGCGTGCCGCGCAGGTCGACGAGATCGAGCGCGCGGTCGATCCGGCGGTCGATCTCCTCGGGCGGGAGGCGCGTCTTCTCCTGGAGCGGCAACGCGAGGTTCTCGGCCACGGTCAGCCAGTTGATGAGCGCGCCGCTCTGGAACAGGTAGCCCATGCGCGCCCGCAGCTCCCCCAGCTCGCGCCCGGACAGCGTGTGCACGTCCTTGCCGTCCACGAAGACGCGTCCGGAGTCCGGCTCCGTGAGCCCGATGATCGTGCGCAGGAGCGTCGACTTGCCGGTGCCCGAGGAGCCGATGATCACCATCGTCTCGCCGCGCTTGATCTCGAGGCAGCAGTCCCTCAGCACGTGGCGGTTGCCGAAGGACTTGGAGACGTGGTCGATGACGATCAATCGGCCTCGAAGGCCCGCCAGACGAGCCAGCTCATGACGTAGGAGAGCATGAGGATGAGCACGATGGACGTGATGACCGCGCGGCGGACCGCGCGGCCCACGCCGAGGGCGCCGCCCATGGCACGCAGCCCCTGCGCGCACCCGACGCCCGCGATGACGAACCCGATGACCCCCGCCTTCACGAGGCCCGCGTAGAGGTCGCGCGGCAGCCCGAACCACTGCCGCCCCTCGAGGCTCTCGAGCGCGCGGTCGAAGAAGATCCGGAAGGGGAGCGCAAGCTGCTGGTTCGCCACGAGCGCGCCGCCGAGGATCCCGACCAGGTCCGCGCAGAGCGTGAGGAAGAAGCTCATCACGCACAGGGCGAGGATCCGCGGCGCGGCGAGGTACCCGACCGGATCGATCGACATCACCTCGAGCGCGTCCGTCTCCTCCGAGACCTTCATGGTCCCGATCTCCGCCGCGTACGCGCTCACGACCGCGCCGACGAGGATGATGCAGGTCATGAAGGGCCCGAACTCGCGGGCGAAGGTCTGCGCGACCAGGTCGCCGAGGAGCTCCTCCTCGCCGTACTTGGCGATCTCGATGCCGGTCTGCAGGCAGATGATCATCCCGGAGAAGAGGGCGACGATGCAGACGACGGGCAGCGACTTGAGCCCGAAGTCGTAGGCGATCCGCGCGGTGACGCGAAGACGCGGCTTCCGGAGCATGAAGCCGAAGGAGCGGACGAGAATGAGCAGCGTGTAGCCAGCCCCGTCGAAGACCGCGAGGAGTCCCTTCATGACGATCCGGAGATCCTCAAGCGTAAGGCCCAGAAGAGACGCAAGTGGGTTCCTTCGGCCGTCTTGTCCCAGCCCGTGAATCCCCAGAGGAGGCGGACCCTCCTCTGCTCCTCGGTCCGCCGGCTCATGTAAAGGCCGAAGAGCGCGGACATCTCGCGCCTCCCGCTGGGCCACGTGCGCCGCCGGTAGACGCTGACGAAGGGCCGCCACGGCTCGCCATACTCGCGGAGGGACGGCGAGTCGTACGGCCAGAGCACCGGGAAGGCGACCTCGCGGCCGCCGTCGAACGTGCGTTCCCACCGCCCGATCGGCCAGACGATCGTCTTCCTCATCGTCGCCCCGTCCGCCTTCCGGAACGCCGTCGTCTTCCGGTAGAAGGGCGGCGCGACCCACGTCCATCGCCGCCACTCGCGGTCCGTCTCCACGTACTGCCGGCGCCAGATCGGCCAGGCGACGAACGTCGTCACGTCGGTCTGGTCGCGCGCGTACATGTAGAGGGGCCAGTACCGCCGCACGTCCACGTACGGGCTCCCCTTCGCGCGCCGCCAGAACGGGAACACGCTCGTGTCGACGAGGCCGCTCGGGAAATGCCTCGTGCGCGTGTAGATCGGGAACAGGATCGTCGTGTGCTTCACGATCGGCGAGACGTCGCGGCCGTAGAACGGGAACACGAAGAACGCGTGGCTGTCCGGCGTCTTGCGCCACGTGTAGAAGGGCCAGAGAAAAAACCCCTTCCGGAAGCCCCCGCGCCCCTTCTTGATCCCCCAGAACGGCGCGAACCGGAGCGTGCTCCGTCCGTCCGGCTTCCCGTCGGTGCCCCACGCGATGAGCGGCCACAGGACGTGGTGGACCGTGAACACGTCGGGGTCGCCGGGCGGGCCGCGCACGAAGCGCGTGCGGAGGTAGAACGGCGTCACGAGCAGCATGTGGTCGATGCCGAGCAGGCTGTTCGAGTAGCCGCCGAACGGGAGGATCAGGAAGTCCCCGGTGCCGAAGCAGGCGAGCGGGAAGAGGATCAGGAACCAGGACTTCTCCGCGGCGGGCGAGTGGCGCGCCGTGTAGTAGGCGAACGGGAAGACCTGGATCCGCCGGAAGACGTCGTCGTGGCGGTACCGGAACAGCGGCGCGAGGACGTTGATCGCCTTTCCGTACTGGTCCTCCTTCTTGTAGTAGAAGGGCCGGATCTGGGTGATCGTGTCCTTGCCCTCGGTGGCTCGCTCGTAGAAGGGCCCATAAGGCTCCTTCCGCGGCGCGGCGCAGGCTGCGGCGAGGACGACGAGGAGGGGGAGGAGGCGCACGGTGATGGGGTGAGGGGGCCCGGGGGAGAGGGTACCGCGGGCCACCCCCCGGCTCATGGTCCCGGCGAAGGAGGCCGATTGGGAGGGGAGGGAGGTTCCCGATGCGACGTCTGGCCATGCTGCTCCTGCCGCTTGCGCTCGCCTGCGAGTCCACGAAGGACCGGGTGAACAAGGACGACCCCAACGCGGAGATCACGATCAAGCCCGACGAGCTGGAGCCCATGGCCAACTTCGTCCTCGAGACGAATCGCCTGCTCGTCGCCGACTTCGTGAAGGTCCAGTGCTCGGCCCAGTTCTTCGAGCAGCAGATGGGGTACACGCGCGACCCGGACCTCGTCCTCCGTACCCCCGTGGAGATCCTCCCCGACGGCACCAGGGTCGTGATCCTCAAGAGCATCCACGGCCAGGAGACGAACATCGACCCGGACACGCTCCCGCGCGTGAAGTTCGGGAGCAGCGGCCTCGAGGTCCGCGCCTACCGGGAGCTCCGGATCTACATGAAGCAGGCGCGGGACCGCGACAAGCCGCTCTTCCTGACCGTGCAGGCGAAGAGCGACCACCAGGACGCGAAGCTCTGGGTCAGCGGCCGCCTCCAGACCGAGAAGCCGAGCATCCTCATCGAGTCGGCGCTCCTCTGGTCGAAGGAGAAGGAGCGCTACGTCCACAAGTCCGCGGTGGATTAGGACGACCGACGCACGCAAGACGTCCGGCCCCCCAGCCCCCCCCGGTTTTCGCCCCTGCGGGATTCCCGCGCAGCAGCGGTTTGCCTTGCCCGCTCCGCCGATGTAGGTTCGTTTCTTCATGAACGTCCACGAGTACCAGGCGAAAGGGCTCTTCAAGGACTTCGGGATCCCGGTGCCGCAGGGGCACCTCTGCAGGAGTGTCGAGGACGTGCGGCGCGCGTACGCGGCGCTCGGCGGCGGCACGGTGGTCGTGAAGGCCCAGATCCACGCGGGCGGCCGCGGGAAGGCGGGCGGCGTGAAGATCGCGCGCTCCGCCGACGAGGCCGCCTCCCACGCGAAGGCGCTGCTTGGCAAGGCGCTCGTCACCCACCAGACCGGCCCCGAGGGCAGGAGGGTGACCAAGCTCCTCGTCGAGGAGGGGCTCGCGATCAAGAAGGAGTTCTACGCGGCGCTCGCCGTCGACCGGCGGCGCGGCGGCCCCGTGATGATCGCGAGCGCCGAGGGCGGCGTCGAGATCGAGAGCGTGCCGCAGGAGAAGCTCCTGAAGGAGCCGGTGGACGTGCACGAGGGGCTCCGGGCGTTCCAGTCGCGCACGCTCGCCTACGGGCTCGGGCTCACGGGCGACGCGGCGAAGCAGGGAGCGGAGGTGCTCCGGAACCTCGCGCGGCTCTTCGTCGAGAAGGACTGCTCGCTCGCCGAGATCAACCCGCTCGTGCTCCTCGAGGACGGCCGCGTGCTCGCGCTCGACGCGAAAGTCAACTTCGACGACAACGCGCTCTTCCGCCACCCGGACGCCGCGGCGCTCCGCGACCCGGAGGAGGAGGATCCCGCCGAGGCGCGCGCGAAGGAGTACGACCTCTCCTACGTGAGCCTCGACGGCACGATCGGCTGCATGGTGAACGGCGCCGGCCTCGCGATGGCGACGATGGACATCATCCAGCACGCGGGCGGGAAGCCGGCCAACTTCCTCGACGTCGGCGGCGGCGCGTCCAAGGAGCGCGTGACCGCGGCGTTCAAGATCATCCTCGCGGACGAGGCGGTGCGCGCGATCCTCGTGAACATCTTCGGCGGGATCGTGAAGTGCGACCTCATCGCGGAGGGGATCCTCGAGGCGGTGAAGGAGGTGCAGCTGAAGGTGCCGCTCGTCGTCCGCCTCGAGGGGACGAACGTCGAGCGGGGCCGGCAGCTCCTCAAGGCGTCGGGGCTGAAGATCACGGCGGCCACCGACATGGCGGACGCGGCCAAGAAGGCCGTGGAGGCGGCGCGATGAGCATCCTCGTGGGCAAGGAGACGAAGGTGCTCGTGCAGGGGCTCGGCTCCGCGGGCAAGTTCCACGCGGCGCAGTGCCGCGAGTACGGCACGCAGGTCGTCGCCGGCGTGAAGCCGGGCGAGGGCGGGACGTCGTGGGAGGGGATCCCGATCTTCCATACGGTACGTTCCGCGCTCGTGCACACGGGCGCCGACTGCTCGCTGATCTTCGTGCCGGCGCCGTTCTGCGCCGACGCGATCTGCGAGGCGGCGTTCGCGGGCATCCCCTTGATCGTTACGATCACGGAGGGGATCCCGACGCTCGACATGGTGCGCGTGCGCGATGTCCTCAAGGAGACGGGCGCGCGGATGATCGGGCCCAACTGCCCGGGCATCATCACGCCGGGCGCCTGCAAGATCGGCATCATGCCCGGCTACATCCACAAGCCGGGCGATGTCGGCGTGATCTCGCGCTCGGGCACGCTCACGTACGAGGCGGTGTGGCAGCTCTCCGCGAAGGGGATCGGCCAGTCGACGTGCATCGGCATCGGCGGCGACCCGGTGCAGGGCACGAACTTCGTGGACTGTCTCGAGCAGTTCAGCAAGGACGAGAAGACGAAGGGCATCGTGCTGATCGGCGAGATCGGCGGCAGCGCGGAGGAGCAGGCGGCGGACTGGATCAAGGCCAACCTGAAGGGCAAGCCGGTCGTGAGCTTCATCGCGGGCGCGACGGCGCCGCCGGGCAAGCGGATGGGCCACGCGGGCGCGATCATCGCGGGTGGCTCGGGCAAGGCCGAGGACAAGAAGAAGGCGCTGAAGGCCGCGGGCGCGATCGTGGTCGACTCGCCGGCCGACCTCGGCGCCGCCATGGCCCTGGCCCTCGGACGCTAACGGTTGACCTGCGTAGGCGCCGCAAGTGCCTGCCGCACAACGACTTGGGCCGACCAAGGTGCGCCACTCGTGGCGCACCCCGGGCGGCTATCGCAGCGGCACGCGGTGGACGAGCAGGAGCCCGTCCGGCTGGTTCACCAGCACGCCCTCCTGCACTCCGAAGAGGCGCATCGGGTCGTCCCAGTCGAGGGTGGGGTCGCGCGCCAGCCGCCAGAGCATGATCCGCTCCCGCGGGAGCGCGTCAGAGAGGGGCGCGTCCCGCCCGGGCTCGGACAGGAGCCGCCAGAGCGCCGCGGGGCGCTCCGCCGCCAGGAACCAGCCGTCGCGCAGCGCCGCCGCGCCGTCC
>DASUGR010000130.1:0-8678 GCA_036273915.1 Planctomycetota bacterium
GAACGCGTCGCCGTCCACCTCGAGGCGCGCGAGCGACGCGTCGAGGCCCATGCGCGCCGCGTCCGCCTCGGCCTCCGCCGCGTGCGCCTTCGCGGCGGCCGCGCGGAGGTCGGCCTCGCGCGCACGCGCCTCCTCCTCCGCGGCGAGGAGCGCGGCCTCGACGGAGCGCCGCGCCGCCTCGCGCCGCTCCTCGGCCGCGCGCGCCTGCCGCGACGCGCCGACCGGCACGCGCAGCTCGACGAACCCTCCCCAGCTGTTCCCGCTCCAGCGGAAGGCGGGGCCGATGTCGAGCGACGGGTACTGCCTCCACACCGCCTCGCGGAACTCCGCGTCGGCGGTGCCGTACCGCGCGAGCGCGACCGCGAGGTCGGGGCGCGCGAGGAGCCGCTCGCGGCCCCACTCGGGGAGCGACGGGAAGGGGGCCGGGGGGAGGGTGAGCGCGAGCGGCGCGTCCGCGGAGAGGCCCATGAGCCGCCGCAGCCGCGCGAGGTTCTTCACGCGCTCGGCCGACGTCGCGAGCTCCTCCGCAGCGCGCGCCTCGCGGGCCGACCGCGCCTGGGCCGCCGCGGCGTCGGACGCGAGGCCTGCCCGCGCGAACGCCCGCGGGTCGGGCGCTTCGGCCGGCAGCGCGCGGGCCGCGAGCACTCCCTCGACGAGGAAGCACTCCGCGATCGCGGCGGCGACCCTCCGCTCCTCCTCGCGGAGCGCGGCGAGCATCTCGACCTCGCGCGCCCCGGCGGCCTTCGTGGCCGCGCCGCGCGTGCCCGCGTTCGCGATCTCGAGCGGGTCGACGCCCGCCTTGATCTTCTCTTCGAGCGAGTCGGCGCCGGCGCCGACCGTCGCGGGCGGGACGTCGAGCCCCGCCGCGCGCGCCTCGCTGCGCAGCTTCAGCAGCTCCGGGTTGTGCGCGTACGCGAAGCCGGTGGCCGCGGCGACGTCGACCTCCTCGACCGCGCGCTTGTCCAGCTCGCGGGCGGTCTCATCGAGATCGACCGGCGCGGCGTGGTAGGCCACGCACGCGGGAACGAGGAACGGAAAAAGGAACGCGAACGAACGCACGACGACACCTCCGTGGAAAAAGGGACCGGAGACGAAGTCGCGCGGCTACAGGAGCAGCGGCTGGGAGCGCGACGCGGGCGGGACTCTTGGGGTGCGGACGGACGGGGCGGCCATCTCGGCCGCAGCGCGCGCGGGAAGCGCGGCTGCCGCGACGTCGAGGATCGCCACGAGCGGCGCGTGTTCCGCGGACGACGCGTGATGGGTCGTCGTGTCGTGCTTGCAGAAGCAGTCCTTCTCGCCCTCGCACGGCCTCGGCGCGGGCTTCCCCGGCTGCTCCTTCCTGCAGTGGGAGCAGCAGCCCTCGTGGCTCTTCCCGGACGCTTGCGCGACCGCGCTCGAGCCGCAGCAGTTCGCGCCGAGGACGCAGCAGAGCGGGCTCCCGAGCGCGATCGACGCGCCCGCGAGGAGGACGAGCACGATACCCGCCGTGCGTGCCATCACCCCATTATACGCAGGGCGAGGCCGGCGGATGAGTCGGGCTTTCCGGACCCCCTCCCCACGCCCCTCCCCCTTCCGTCACGGCAGGCCAGCGCGCTTGAGGCGGTTTGCGCCGGAGTTCGCGGCACGCGCGGTTCCAGTTCCTGCTCGGCTCGCGGCCGGGCGGCACGAACGTCGGGTTCGTCTACTCGGGAGACAACCGGTTCTTCAACTACAACGGTCGCCTCACCTTCGTCCCCGGCGAGGGGATCATCCCGCCGACCGAGGACGGCACCTGGACCATCTGCTGGAGCGGCTGGCAGTACGTCCACACCGAGGAGGACGCGCAGGGGCCGATGGATCTCCCGAACGGCAGGCCGGACCTGCAGGGGGCCGGCGTGTTCTGGCGGCTCGGCTTCGCGGACGACGACACGAACCCGGTCGAGTGGTCCTTCAGCGCGGGGCTCGGCGGCCGGGGCATCATCCCGAAGCGCGACAACGACGTGTTCGGCGTCGGCTGTTTCTACGCGAGCCTTGTCACCACGCGGTTCACCGGCATCCTCGGCATCGGCGACCACGTGCAGGGCCTTGAGGTCTTCTACAACGTCGCGGTCACGCCCGCGACGCAGCTGAGCTTCGACCTGCAGCTCATCGACTCGGCGGCGTCCGCGCTCGACACCGCGGTGATCCTCGGCGTGCGCCTGATGCTGAACTTCTGACCCGGATGCGAGGGGGCTTCGGGGGCCCGCTTTCGCACGAGGACGTGCGGGAGCCCTCCCGGGTACGATGGCGCGGCATGGGAGACGCGGCGCGCCCCGAGATCCGGGAGGCCGTCTTCTCGCTCCACCGGGCGCTCCTCGCGCGCCCGCCCTCGATCCCGCTCGCGGACGTCGCCGCGCTCTTCGGCGCCTCGTCCGACGTGCTCGCGCGCGTGCGGACGCGCGGCGATCTCGTGCTCAAGGGCGACGCGTTCAGCAACGACGGGCCGGAGCTCGTCGTGCCGGCCGGCAAGATCGAGCTCGAGATCTCGGATCTTCTCAAGGGCACGTGGTCCGCGGGCGAGGCGGGGTTCGCTCTCAGGTTCCCGCACGAGGATTTCACCGTGCGCGCCTGCCTCCAGGTCGCGTTCTTCCGCAAGTGCTTCGGCTTGCGCGAGATCCGCGCGACGACGGGCTCGATCGAGCTCGACTTCGGCAGCGCGGTCGCCGACCGCCGCTACACGTTCTGAGCGGCAGCCCGGACGGCTGCCCCCGGACCCCCTCTGCCTCCCCTTTTTTTGCCCCGTCGGGCCGCTCGGATAGACTCCGCTCGCCGATGCAAAAGCGCCGCGCGAAGGAGGCCCCCCGCCCCGACACGGCGGGACTCTCCCGCGAAGACCTCCTGAAGCTCTACCGCCTGATCTACGCGTCGCGGCGGACGGACGACAAGGAGATCGTCCTCAAGCGGCAGAACAAGGCCTATTTCCAGATCAACGGCGCCGGCCACGAGGCGATCTGCGCCGCGGCCGGCCTCGCCGCGCGCTCCGGGTACGACTGGTTCTACACGTACTACCGGGACCGCGCGCTCGCGCTGGCGGTCGGCGTCACGCCGTACGAGATGCTGCTGCAGGCGGTCGGGTCGATCGACGATCCGGCGTCGGCGGGGCGGCAGATGCCCGCGCACTGGGGGCATCGCGACTACCGGCTCGTTTCCGCGTCGTCGCCCATCGCCACGCAGTACCTGCAGGCGGTCGGCTGCGCCGAGGCGATCCGGAAGGCGCGCGACCACGAGGACGTGCGGAGCGCGCTCGGCGGCAGGTTTTTTGCCGACGAGGTCGTGATCTGCACCGGCGGCGACGGCTCGACGTCCGAGGGCGAGTTCTGGGAGGCGCTCACCACCGCGTGCGTGATGGAGCTGCCGCTCGTCTTCGTGATCGAGGACAACGAGTACGCGATCTCGGTGCCGCGCGAGGTGCAGACGCCGCGCTCCTCGATCTCGAAGGCCGTCGCGGGATTCCAGCCGCTCCTCATCGTCGAGGTGGACGGCTGCGACCCGGTCGCGTCCTACCGCGTGATGAGCGACGCGGTCGCGCACGCCCGCGCGGGCAAGGGGCCGGCGCTCGTGCACGCGCACTGCATCCGGCCCTACAGCCACTCGATGTCCGACGACCAGCGGCTCTACCGGCCGCCGTCGGAGATCGACGAGGAGGCCGCCCGGGATCCGATCGTAACGTTTCCTCGTCGGCTGGTGGAAGAGGGGGTCGCGGGGGAGGAGGAGCTCGAGGCCATCCGCCGCGACGTCGACAAGGAGATCGAGGAGTCCGCGGAGCGCGCGCTCGCTGCGAAGTGGCCGGAGAAGACGAGGGCGGCCGCCGAGATGTGGGTCTTCTCGCCCGATGTCGATCCGACCTCGGCGGCGTTCGCCACCGAGCCCGCGTTCGAGGGCGAACCGCGGACGATGATCGATCTCATCAACCAGACGCTCTCGGACGAGATGGCGCGCGACGCGCGCGTGGTCGTTTTCGGCGAGGACGTCGCGGACGCCACGCGCGAGGCGGCGCTGCCCGAGGTGAAGGGCAAGGGCGGCGTCTTCAAGGCGACGCACGGGCTCCAGCGCGCGCACGGCGGCCATCGCTGCTACAACTCGCCGCTCGCCGAAGCGAACATCCTCGGCCGGACGGTCGGGCTTGCGACGCGCGGGCTGAAGCCGGTCGCGGAGATCCAGTTCATCGACTACATCTGGCCCGCGTACGAGCAGATCCGCAACGAGTGGTCGGTGCTTCGCTGGCGCAGCGGGAACACGTTCTCGTGCGGCAGCGTCGTGCGGACGACGATCGGCGGGTACATCCGCGGCGCGCTGTGCCACAGCCAGAGCGGCGAGGTGCTGTTCACGCACATCCCGGGGATCCGGGTCGTCTACCCGTCGAACGCGCTCGACGCGTGCGGCCTCCTGCGCACGGCGATCCGGTGCGACGACCCGGTGCTCTACCTCGAGCACAAGCACCTCTACCGGCAGACGTACAACCGGTCGGCGTATCCCGGCAAGGAGTTCATGATCCCGTTCGGGAAGGCCGCTCGCGTCCGCGAGGGGTCGCACGTCACGATCGTCACGTACGGCGCGCTCGTCGAGCGGAGCCTGCGCGCGGCGAAGCAGCTGTCGGAGGAGGGGATCGAGGCGGAGGTCCTCGATCTCAGGACGATCCAGCCCTACGACTGGGATGCGATCGCGGAGAGCGTCGCGAAGACGAGCCGCGCGGTGGTCGCCTACGAGGACAACCGCGCGTGGGGCTACGGCGCGGAGATCGCGGCGCGGATCGGCGACGAGCTCTTCCGCGAGCTCGACGCGCCGGTGAAGCGCGTGGCGGCTCTGGACACGTTCGTCGCCTACAACCCCGACCTCGAGGACGTGATCCTCCCGCAGGTCGAGGACCTCGCGTCGGCCGCGCGGGATCTCGTACGGTACTAGGTACGCCCCTCGGCGGCCGTAACTCCTTCAGGAGAAACGACTTGCTCCGGTCAGACCCGGACTGCGGGGTCCGGGTCCAGGACGCCCCGATTGCGAAGGATCGCCTTCAATGCGCCGAGACCTTCCGTCGTACCCAGGCGCGCGCCCGACGCTTCGAATTCCGCCATTGCATCGCGGAACGCCCTGCTGGCTTGGTAGTCGAGGAGACGTGCTCGCAGTTGCTCTCTGGAGAGACCGAACGGGGCGGCCCGGGTGAGGAGCGGAACAGGCGACTGGCGGCCATCGCGCCACCACGCGGCGGAGCTTCGTCGGTACTCCTCGGGCACGTGCACCATCGATGCCTCGACCGGGTTCAGGTGGTCGTACGCCATCGTCACGACGAGGTCGACGTCGTCGAGTACACGGCGCGCGTGATGCGTCTTCTCCCAGAAGTGTCCCGAGATCCCCAGCTCCTTCTGGATCCTCGTCGATGTGCACTGCATCAGTCGCTTCATGAATTGAGCCCGGACCGATCTCTTCTGGTGCTTCTTGGGCCACGGCTTACGGTGCCAACAACGGAGTCGTCGCGTCGTCAGATCGCGGAAGGTCGTTGCCGCCGGGTTGCGGATGACGAGGTGGAAGTGGTTCGACATGAGCACGAACGCGAGCAGATCCACGCCGAACCGGATCAAGCAATCCCTGAGGACGCGGAAGAAGACAGAGACGCACGCATGCGGCTCGAGGTGGAACACGCGCCAATTGACCCGCGCGGTCACGTGGTAGATCGCATCGGGGGCGTCGACGGGGCGAGGGATTCTCGGCATACATGTACGTCGGGAGCGGGTGTCACAAAACCCGGACCCGTCGTCCGGGTCCGACGGCCGCAACTCCTTTCCAAGCGGAGACTTGCGGAAAAACGACCCGGTACCGAGTACGATGTCGGGATGTCGGCAGGGCTCGCGCTCCTTCTCCTCCTCGCCCCCGATGATCCGGCGCAGATGATGCGCGTCGCGTGGGCCTCGCAGTACGAGTGGAAGGAGGACAAGGTCCAGAACGTCACGATCGACTTCGGGTACAGCCACGTCTGGGGCGAGAAGGACGAGTACACGCGCGACGGCACCGGCCAGATCGTGATCGTCGGCGACGAGATCGTCCGCCGCCACTATCCCGCCGCCGTCGACGACGACGCGCGGGCCGAGATCGACAGGCACGTCGAGTGGGCGCTGGACCGCTTCGTCCGCAAGCCCTTCGAGGAGAAGTTCAAGGACGCGAAGTTCACGGGCCCGGAAGACTCCGCCTACGAGCAGAAGAAGGTCTCCTCGGAAGCCGGCGCGTGGTTCCTGAAGGACGACCGGATCGTCGCCGAGGAGAGCGACATCGGCCCGCCCGGGAAGCCGTTCGTGGTGCGCAAGGACTACAAGACCGCGGACCTCGGCGGCGGCTACGCCATCGTCGGCGAGACCATCTCGTACACGCGCGTGAACGACGCGGCGAAAATCGTCATCGAGCGCTCCCTCGCGACGCGCACGGAGGGGGACCGCCCCGCGCCCGCGTCCTACACCTACGAGTGGAAGTCGGCGAAGGACAAGGACCGCTTCACGATCACCTTCTCCTCGATCCGCTTCGACCTGCCCGATCCGGTCACCCTCGACCCGGCGGCGCGGGACCTGCTCAAGGAAGCGTGGAGCCACCGCCTCGTCCTCCCCGAGAACATCATCATCCAGGGCCAGTTCGTCCGGAAGATCGACAAGGATCTCGAGCGCGTCCGGTGGAAGGACGACGTCACCGGCGACTTCCAGGTCTACGGGATGGACGACGTCCAGATCGTCCTCGACGAGGAGAGCGACGAACTCCACCGCACCTGCCAGGGGCACCTGCGCTGGCTCTTCGACCTCCTGCGCGACCGTCCGTTCGAAGACGAATTCAAGGGGTGCGGCTTCGAGCTCGAGCCGCAGGGCGTGGAGACGATCGTGCGCGTGTACGGCTACCCGCGCGCGCTCGCGTTCCGCGTCGCCGGCGGCCAGGTCATCGGCCACTTCAGCCGCGTCCTCTCCGAGACCGGCTGGTGGACCTACAAGACGAAGTCCGCCGGCGAGGGCCGCTACCAGATCGAGCACATGAAGCGCGAGATCGAAGGGAAGAAGATCGATCTCGAGTTCGACTACCAGCGCGTGCGCGGCCACGTGATCCCGAAGAAGTTCGGCGTGCTCGCGACGCCGTTCGGGTTCCGCGGCACCGCCGTCGGCATCGCGGAGTACACGCTCAAGCGGGCGAAGGTCAGCTTCCCGGGCGAGTAGTCCTCGCGAAGCGAAACGGGGGGGGGCCGGGGGCCGCGGCCGGGGGGCTCCCGCCTCCGCCAAGGCTGCGCCGGCCAGGCCGGGGGCCGCTTGCCCGGTCCCCGGAACCCCTTCCCATCCCTACGCGGGAGGCTTGCCGAACAGCTGGATGCCGGCGCGGATGCACGCGAGGAAGTCCTCCACGTGATACCGCTCGTTCGGGCTGTGCGCCTTCTCGCCCGGCGCGTACGTGCCGAGGAGCAGCGGCTCGAGGCCCGCCTCGCGGAACGCGGAGACCACCGGGATCGACCCGCCCTCGCGCGTGAGCGCCGCGGGGCAGCCGTACGCCTTCTCGAGCGCCGCCCGCGCGGCGCGCGCCCACGGCGTCTCGGGGTCCATGTACGCAGCCGGCGCCGTGTGGCCGCGCCCGATGTCGAGCCGCACGCCCTTCGGCGCGTGCGACTGGAGGTGCGTGACGACCGCGTCCTGCACGCGCTTCGGGTCCTGCCCGGGCACGAGGCGGCACGTGAGCTTCGCCGTCGCGCGCGACGGGATGATCGTCTTCGACCCCTCGCCCTGGTAGCCGCCGAAGATGCCGTTGATCTCGACGGTCGGTCGCGCGGTGCGCCGCTCCCACGTCGTGAAGCCCTCCTCGCCGACGAGCGCCGGCGAGCCGGTGTCCGCGAGGAAGAGGCGCTCGTCGAACGGAAGCTTCGCGAGCCGCTTCCGCTCGACGTCGTCGAGCGGCCGCGCGCCCTCGTGGAACCCCTGCACGGCGACGCACCCCTTCGCGTCGTGGAGCGTCGCGAGGAGCCGCGCGAGGGCGGTGGCGGGGTTCGCGACCGCACCGCCGTACGTCCCCGAGTGCAGGTCGCGCGCGGGCCCGTGCACGGTGACCTCGACCGCCGCGATCCCGCGGAGCCCGTAGCAGAGCGCGGGCACGCCGCGCGCGATCCCGGGCGCGTCCGCGATCGCGACCGCCTTCGCGCCCGCGAAGTCCGCCTTGTGCGTCCTCAGGTAGTCGTAGACGACGGTG
Organism: Planctomycetota bacterium; assembly: GCA_036273915.1. Taxonomy (GTDB): domain Bacteria; phylum Planctomycetota; class PLA2; order PLA2; family PLA2; genus PLA2. The sequence continues at coordinate 8,212 of DASUGR010000130.1, forward strand.
CCGCCGCTCTCCTCCTCGCCCTCGATGACGAAGCGGAGGTTGATCGGCAGCGCGTCGCCCCAGCACGCGGCCGCGAGCACGAGCGCGAGGGAAGGGCCCTTGTCGTCGGCGCAGCCGCGCGCGCGGATCTCGCCGTCCTCGACCACGGGCTCGAAGGGCGGCGAGCTCCACAGGTCGAGGGGTTCCGGGGGCTGGACGTCGTAGTGCCCGTAGACGACGAGCGTCGGCTTCCTCGGGTCGACGACGCGGACGCCGTGGACGGTGGGCAGCCCCTTGCCGTCGAAGAAGCCGGTCTTGAACCCGGCCTCGTCGAGGCGCGCGCGGATGAAGTCGGCGGCGCGCCGGGAGTCGGGGTCGTGCTTCCTCTGCGCGGAGACCGACGGGATCTTCAAGTAGTCGAGGAGCAGCTTCAGGAACCGGTCGTGGTTCTTCTCGAGGTGCTTCAGGGCGGCGTCCATGGGGCAAAG
>DASUGR010000131.1:0-15260 GCA_036273915.1 Planctomycetota bacterium
GCCGATGAGCAGCCTGAGCGCGGTCTTCCCCGCGCCCTTCTCGCCGAACACGATCGCCGCGTGCGGGTGGTCGAGCGTGCCGATCACCTTGTCGAACTCCGGGTGCGCGCACTCCGGCTTCAGGACCAGCCGCTCGTAGACGGGATCGTGCCGTGCCTCCTCCGCGCCGAACGGGTTCTCGACGATGCCGTGGTGCGCGAAGAAGGAGGTCGGGTTCATCTCTACCTACTTATCATGCTCGGCGTGCGCAAGGTAACGATCGGCCGCCCGGGCGGTTACGACCGCCTCGAAATCGTAGACGGAGCCGACCCCACGCCGGGGCCCGGAGAGGTCGCGATCAACGTCCTTGCGGCCGGCGTGAACTTCGCCGACTGCGTCATCCGCATGGGGCTTTACGAGTCGCAAAAGAAACTCGTGGGGTGGCCCGTCACGCCGGGATTCGAGGTCTCCGGCAGGCGAATCGGAGGGGGCGCGGGGGAGGTGCTCGCGGTGACGCGGTTCGGCGGGTACGCGAGCCGGGTCGTCGTAAAGGAGTCGCAGGTCTTCCCGCTGCCGCCGCGGCTCGACCTGCGGCAGGCGGCCGGGTTCCCGGTGATCTTTCTCACCGCGTACTACGCGCTCTTCGAGCTCGCGCATCCGAGGCCGGGGAGCACGATCCTCGTCCACTCCGCGGCGGGGGGCGTCGGCAGCGCCGCGGTCCAGCTCGCGCGGATCCTCGGCGCCCGCGTCGTGGGCGTCGTCGGCGCCTCGCACAAGGTCGCGGCGGTGAAGGCCGACGTCGTGATCGACAAGTCGACGGAGGACCTGTGGGCGGCGGCGCGGCGCGCGGCGCCCGGCGGCTACGACGTGGTCCTCGACGCGAACGGCGCGGAGACGCTGAAGCAGGGCTACGACCACCTGGCGCCGACCGGCAGGCTCGTCGCGTACGGATTTCACTCCATGCTCCGGACGTGCGCGGACGGCCGCGTGCGCTGGCTGCCGCTCCTCCGCTCCTACCTGAAGACCCCTCGCTTCCACCCGATCCGGATGGTGAACGAGAACCGGAGCCTCCTCTGCTTCAACCTCTCCTACCTCTTCGCGAAAGAGGATCTCCTGAGGGAGGCGATGGGCCGGCTCCTCGGCTGGCTCGCGGAGGGGCGGATCGATCCTCCGCCGGTAAATGCCTATCCGTTCGCGGACGTCGCCCGCGCGCACCGGGACCTCGAGTCCGGCCGCACGGTCGGCAAGCTGGTCCTGACCTTCTAGGCTGCCCCGAGGGGGTTTCTTGCTCGGGGTAGCTCAGGCCCTCGGTGCCTCGGGGGCGTCCTTGGCCTCCTCGAGCACCTTGAGGAACGACTCGACAGCCACCCCCTTCGCGGCCTTGTCGGGCGCGGACTTGATCTTCGCCATGTGGTCGTTCGCCTGGGACTTCTGGGCGCACGGGTCGCAGAGGTTCACCTTGTGGGGGATGGTCCCCGTGAAGAGCGTGTGGGTGAACGTCGCGTGCGCGCCGCACATGATGCACCGCATTCCGGACCCTCCCTTTCTGGGCCTGTGGTCCATGATCCTAAACAATCCGGCCCTCCCGAGGGGAGGGCCTGCCCCCCGGCCCCCCCCTTCTTCCCTCGCCGGCCATGCGGCCGGGCGCGATAAGCCCTAGAATTCCGGTCTCGTGCGGGCAACCCAGACCGCCTCCCTCGTGGGCAGGACCCTCGGCAATTACGAGCTGGGCCCCGTCCTGGGGGAGGGGGGGATGGGGACGGTCTACCGCGCCCGGACCCTCCGCGAGGGGCCCGCCGGCGACGCGGGCACGATCATCGCGCTCAAGGTCTTCCACCCGGAGCTCGTGACCGACGAGGTGACCTTCAAGCGGTTCCAGCGCGAGGCCGAGCTCGGCATGAGGATCCGGCACGGGAACGTCGTCCGGACCTACGAGATCGGGAGCCACGATCTCGACGGCGCCAACTACCACTTCATGGCGATGGAAATCGTCGAGGGGCAGACGGCGCGCGGCCTCATCCTGGAGATGGGGACGGTGCCCGAGCACCTCATCTACCTGCTCGCCGACCAGGCGCTCGACGCGCTCGGCGCCGTGCATGCGCAGGGGATGATCCACCGCGACCTGAAGCCCGAGAACCTCGTGCTCACGACCGAGCACCGGCTGCTCCTCATGGACCTCGGCGTCGCGCGGCTCCAGCAGGAGGGGCGCGACCTCACGCGCGCCGGCGAGTTCGTGGGGTCGCTCGCGTACGCGGCGCCGGAGCAGTTCCTCGACCAGGACCACGTCGGCCCCGCCGCCGACATCTACGCGCTCGGCGTCGTGATGTACGAGATGGCGACCGGCAAGAACCCCTTCGGCGCGGCCGAGCTCTCGACCGTGCTCACGCAGAAGGTGAAGGGGCTCGTGCGCCGGCCGCGCCTCGTCCACCGCGACATGGAGCCGTTCCTCGAGGAGGTGATCCTCACCTGCTTGAAGCAGGATCCCGCCGAGCGGTTCAAGTCGTGCGAGGAGATGCGCGAGGTCCTCCGCTCCGGGGAGATGGGGGAGTGGTGGAAGAAGAAGACGGCCGGCGGGGCATTCCCGGCGGCGGCGAAGGCGCTGAAGCGGCTGCGCCCGCCGCGCGAGGCGCCGCTCGTCGGCCGCGGCACCGACCTCGACACGCTCCACCAGGCCTACGAGGCGGCGCGCGGGGGCGGGGCGCGCGTGGTGCTCCTCGCGGGCGCGCGCGGCGTGGGCAAGTCGCGCCTGCTCCACGACTTCCTCGAGGAGCTCCTCGCGCCGGACGGCCCGATCGTCCTCGCCGGCGCCTGCGCCGAGCTGGCGGGGCCCTACCACGCGATCGTCGAGGGTCTCGCCGACTACCTCGGCGCGGACGAGGCGAAGCTCGCGGCGCTCCTGCCCGACGCGACGGCGGCCGTGCCCGCGATCGGCCGCTTCCTCGCCGGGGGCGACGGCGCGGCGGCGTTCGCCGCGGCCTTCCCCGCGCTCCTCAAGAACCTCGCGACCGGGCGCCCGGTGATCCTCTGCGTCGAGGACCTCCAGCGCGCGGGTCCCGAGACGATCGAGCTCCTGGGAGTCCTCACGCGCACGCTCCGCGACGAGCCGGTGCTCCTGCTCGCGACCTACCGGCCCGCGGAGGTCGTCGAGGGCGCGCCGCTCCACGCGCTCCTTGCCGCCGTCGCCCAGCGGCCCGGCGCGATGACGCTCCAGGTGCAGCCGCTCACGCGCGACGCGTCGGAGGAGCTGCTGCGCTCGATCGTGCGGCAGGGGAGGACCGTGCGCGCGCTCGGCCGCGTCCTCTACGAGCGCACGGACGGCAACCCGCTGCTGCTCCTCGAGATGATCGCGCACCTCCGGTCGGAGGGCGCGCTCGTCCCCGCCGAGGAGGGTTTTCTCCTCACGCGGCCGGTCGAGAAGGAGGCGCTGCCCGAGGGCGCGCGCGAGCTCCTGCTCGCGGCGCTCAGCGGCCTCGACGAGGCGCAGCTCGAGCTGCTCGAGGCGGCGGCGGTGCAGGGGCCGGAGTTCGACCCGGGGCTCCTCGCCGCCGTCGGCGGGCAGCGGAGGATCCAGCTCCTGAAGACGCTCGCGCTGCTCGAGCGCAAGCACCGCGTGATCGCGAGCGCGGGGCGGGACGCGTTCCGCTTCGCGAGCCGCGGCCTGCAGCACGTCGTCTACGAGAAGATCGACCCGAGGCGCCGCGCCGAGCTGCACGGCAAGTGCGCCGACGCGATCGAGGCCCCCGAAGCCCCCCCCGATGCGTTCCAGAAGGTGCGCCACCTGCTTCTCGCCGGGCGCCTCGCCGAGGCGGCGCCGGAGCACATGGTCCTCGCCTTCGACCACGCGACGCACCAGCTCCACCCCGGCCTCGCGGCGGACTTCCTCGAGGCCGTCGTGACGGCGCTCGGCGACGACCGCGCGCAGGTCCGCTTCGACGCGCTCATGCGGCTCGAGGCCCTCCACGGGCTCGCCGGCCGCCGCGAGGCGCGGATGGCCGCGCTCGAGCGCGCGCGCGCCGAGGCGGACCGGCTCGGCGGCGCGGGCCCGCGGGGTCGCGTCCACATGGGGCTCTCGGCCGCGTTCCTGCGCGCGGGGTCGTTCGACCGCGCGCGCGGGGAGGCGGCCCAGGGGCTCGCGCTCGCCCGCGAGGCCAAGGACCGCGAGGGCGAGACCGGCTGCCTGCACGTGCTCGGCTCGATCCTGCACCGCCGCGGCGACTACGCAAACGCCGCCGCGCATTTCGAGGAGGCGCTCGCGCTGCGGCGGGAGGCGGGCGACCGGCGCGGCGAGGCCCACACGCTCCAGGCGCTCGGCGCCGTCGTGGGGGAGCTGGGCGACGCGGCCCGCGCCCGCGAGGCGAAGGAGGAGGCGCTCCGGATCTTCCGCGAGATCGGCGACCGGCGCGGCGAGTCCGCGGCGCTCAACAACCTCGGGAACTCGCGCGTCGAGGCGCTGCAGCTCGAGGAGGCGCTCCTCTGCTACCAGCAGGCGTCGAAGATCGCGCGCGAGGTCGGCGACCTCCCCGGCGAGGCGGTGGCGCTCTACAACGAGGGGCGCGCGCTCGCCGCGCTCGGGCGGATCGACGAGGCGAAGGACTGCTTCGCGCACGCGCTCGACCTCTACCGCGAAATCGGCGACCCCGCGGGCGAGGCGGAGGTGCTCGACGACCTGGGCGTCGCGATCGCGCCGTACGGCGAGGCCACCGAGGCGCTCGGCCACCTCGAGCTCGCGCGCGCGACCGCGGCGCGGACCGGGCAGCGGCCGCTCCACGCCCGCTCGCTCCGGCACCTCGCGAACCTGCTGCACTCGCGCGGCGAGCGCAAGCGCGCGTGGCGCCACTACGAGGAGGCGCTCGCGCTCGCGGGGCCGCGCGGCCGCTGCCTCACGCGCGCCGACATGGGCAACGCGGCGCTCAACGAGGACGACCACGACCGCGCCGTGCGGCTGCTCGAGGAGTCGCTCGCGGAGAACCCGGCCGGCAGCCGCGCGCTGCTCGCGCTCTGCCGGCTGTCGCGCGCGCACAAGGCGGCGGGGAGGGCCGAGCAGGCGAGCACGTGCGCCCGCCGCGCCGAGAAGATGCTCGAGGATCTCGGCGGGGTGCCGCCGCCGCAGTACGGCCCCGAGATCTACTACAGCCTCGGCACCACGTTCGAGGCCGGCGAGGGCGCGCGGCAGTACCTCGCGAAGGCGAACGAGCTGCTCGGGGCGCGGTCGCGCTCGATCCGCAGCATGGTGCGACGCCACCACTACCTGACGATGACCTGGCCGAATCGCGAGATCCTCGAGGAGGCGCGACGGTTGTTCGAGGGATGATCCGGGGGGGGGCGCGGGGGCCCCGGAACCCCCCCGGATCGCGCCGCGGCGGAGGCGGGTTGCAACGGACCGTGCGCCGCTCTTAGCATGGGGTCCGGCCGGCCACGGTTCGGTCGAAGGGAACAGCATGGGGAGGAAGGGCCGGCTTTCGCGGGGAGTTGATTGACCTTCGTACTGTGCCTGTCCCTCGTGCTCCAGCTCATCGCGGCCACCCTCGCGCTCCGCCTCGGGCGCGAGGCCGGGTGGGCGCGAGGCTGGCTCTTCCTCGCCGCGGCGCTCCTCCTCATGGCGGCGCGGCGGGCCGTGACGCTCGAGGGCGTGATCGCCGGGAACGTGCGTCCGGATGCCTTCGCCGAGCTTGTGGCGATCGTGATCTCGATCCTCATGCTTCTCGGCGTGACCGTCCTCGGCCCCTTCCTCCGCTCGGCGCAGCGGGCCGAGGGCGTCGTCCCGCAGCTTCTCGAGTCCGCGCCCGACGCGATGATCGCCGCCGACGAGAGCGACCGCATCACGCACGTGAACGGCGCCGCGGTGCGGCTGCTCGGGTACCCGCGCGCGGAGCTCGTCGGCATGGATGTCGGCGCGCTCGCGCCCGAGCGCTTCCGCGAGCGGCACCGCGAGGCGTTCCGCCGCTACTTCGCGAACCCGCGCGCGCGCCTCTTCGCCGCGGAGGCGGACTTCCACGTGCTCCGCAAGGACGGCACGGAGGTGCCGGTCGAGATCAGCATCGCGCCGCTCGAGACCGGATCGCGGAAGCTCGTCGTCGGCTCGCTGCGCGACGTGAGCGAGCGTCGCCGCGCCGAGGCCGCGACCCGCGAGAGCGAGGGGCGTTACCGGTCGCTGATCGACGACGTCCTCGACAGCTCCTCCGTCGGCGTCTGCATCATCGGACCGGACAGGAAGGTCGTGTGGGTGAACCGCTCGTTCGCGGCCTTCTTCGGGCTCGACGCGAAGCGGACGGCGGGCGCCGACGCCCCCGAGCTCGCGACCCGGCTCTCCGGCCTCGTCGAGGATCCGTCGGGGTTCCGCGAGCGGCTCATCGCCGCCTACGCCGAGAACACGCGCGCCGAGGCGTTCGAGTGCCACGTGCTTCCGGGCGAGGGGCGCTGGGAACGCTGGCTGGAGCACCGGAGCCAGCCGATCGCCTCGGGCCTCTACGACGGCGGGCGGATCGACCAGTACGCGGACATCACCGAGCGCAAGCTCGCGGAGCAGCGCATCCGCCAGTTCGTGAACATCGCGCGCAACATGCAGATGGGGCTCCTGGTCTACAGGCTCGACGACCGCGAGGACGACCGGTCGCTGCGGCTCGTGATCGTCAACCCGGCGGCGGAGCGGTACTTCGGCATCCCCAAGGACGAGCTCCTCGGGCGGCGCATCGACGAGATCTTCCCGGCGCTGCGGGCGCGCGGGATCCCCGCGCTGTTCGCCGAGGTGATCCGGACGGGCGAGACGCGGGAGACGAGCGACTTCGACTACGGCGACGGCCGCGTGCTGAGGAACATCTGGGCGTTCAAGGCGTTCCCGCTGCCCGACGAGTCGGTGGGCGTGGTCTTCGAGTCCGTGACGGACCGGCGGCGCTCGGAGGAGCTCGTCAGCAACATCGCGGCCGGTGTCGCCGACGCGGGCGGCGACGAGTTCTTCCGGTCGCTCGTCCTCTACCTTGCGAAGAGCCTCGGCGTCGAGTACGCGCTCGTGGGGGAGCTGCGGGGTGGCGACGTGGCGTGCGTCGCGCTCTACGACCACGGCGAGGTAAGGACGGACGTGCGTTACGCGCTCGACGGGACGCCCTGCGAGGAGGTCACGACGGGGCGGCTCTGCTGCCACCCGGAGCGCGTCCGCGAGCGCTTCCCCCGGGACAAGCTGCTCGGCGACATGGGCGCCGAGTGCTATCTCGGCACGCCGCTGTTCGACGCCGCCGGCCGTCCGCTCGGGCTCATGGCCGTCATCGGGCAGCGGCCGCTCGAGGACGCGGCGACCGCGGAGAGCGTTCTCCGGATCTTCGCGGCGCGGGCCGCTGCCGAGCTCGAGCGCCGCCGGGACCGCGGGGTCCCGACGGCGCCCTGAGCCGCCGGCCGCTAGTGGTGGTGGCCCTTGTCCTTCTTGCACCAGTGCCAATCGTGGTGCTTCGAGGCCAGCTCGACCCCGAGGCAGTCGCGGAACGCCTCCGCGGTGTCGTGGATCGCGTTCGCCTGATCGTCGGTGATCACGCCGAGCTTGGCAAGCACGCGCACCTGGCACTCGAGGGCGAACACGTTGGCGCTCGCCGCCTTCGCCTTGCCCTTCGCAAGGTGCTTCTCGGCCGCGTCGAGCAGTCGCTCCAGCGAGCACCGCTTGTACTTGCTGGTGAGGCCGAGCTCATCCACCTGCTCCCGCAGCTTGTCGAGGTACGACCCGCATCCCGGCTCCTCGGTCGGCGCGGGCGTGTCCGTCGTCGTCGGCTCGGGTTCGGCGGCGTACGTGACGAAGTTGAAGTCGGTCCCGGAGACCGGCCACGTGTTCCCGCTGCAGCTGTAGGCCGTTCCGGCGGGGTACGGATCCCCGCCCTGCCCGACCCACATGAGCTCCGTGGTCGGGGGCGTCACCCACTCGATCAGGTAGGTGTTCCCGGCCGTCAGCGAGATCTCCGTGAAGTCGAACCGCACGAGGATCTGCGTGTTCGCGGACAGGGGCCCGGACACCGAGGCCGTCGCCTCGCCGAGCACCGTGCCGCTCGAGGATCCGTCCCGGATCCTCGCCGTCGTGGTGGTCCCGCCGGACGGGAAGGCCGAGCCCGCCATCAGACGGAGCTCCACCGCCACGAGGTTGTCCGTCGAGGGCACGAAGCCCTGGTGGACCGTGCCGTTCAGGATCGGCGGGCTGCCGCAGCCGAAGCCGCTTCCGCCCGACGGATCATTCTGCTGGTCCACGACGCCTTGGGCGAAGGCGCCGCTGGCCATGAGCGCCACCGCCAGCGAGGCGATGGCCGCCCGCGGCAAAAGGGATCGCATTATCCTTCTCCTTTCACCGCTACCCTCCGGAGGCAAGCAAACCACCCGGCGCGTGCGCGACAAGCCTTGCCCTATTTTGTGTCCCGGCTCCGGACGCCGTGGCACATCCGTGACGAAACTGAGCCGGTTTCCCCGTCCCGTTTCGCGACGGCCCTCCGCGGTTCGCCGCCCGCGATACGGGCGGCGTCGCGCGCTACTGGATCCGCGTGACGCAGAGCACCGTGTCGAGGAGGTCCGCGTCGCCGTTCATGTCCTCGCCGGCCATCGCCTCCGAAGCGGGGAAGACGAACGTGGCCGCGCCGGTCCGGAGCGGCTGGGAGCTCCCCGCGGAGCATTCGCCCGCGAAGAACGGCGTGGGGGAGATGAACGGGGGCGGCGCGAGGCTCGGGTTGAGCGCGATCAGCTCCAGCGCCGAGTCCAGCGTGTCGCCGTCCTGGTTCAGGTCGCCGTACGTCGCGGACTGGCCCTCGGGGAGAACGGCCGCGACGCGCACCTCCTGCGCCGAGAAGCGGAAGAAGGTGCCGCTGGTCGCGACGATGCCGAGCCCGCGCGGGACGGGGATCGCGTCCCCGAGGTCGATGTAGAACTGCACGGTGTCGGTCGCGCTGCCGTTCCCGTTGAAATCGCTCCCCTGCGCCGCCTCGTCCACGCCGACGAACGCGTCGACCCCGGAAACCTGGTAGGCCGACGTCGCCAGCGCGAAGTTCGAGACCGTGCCCGGCGCGCTGCCGGTGTCGAGGAGGAAGAGGACCGCGTCCCCCTTGTCCCCGTCGTTGTTGAGGTCGGTGCCCTGGAACCCCGAAGCCCCTTCCGATACGGCGACGAGGCCGCGGGTCCCGTCGATCGCGGGCGTGCGTGCCGCGAGCGCGACCGACGCGTGGAAGTTCAGCGTCGCGGGAGCGGTGGTGTCGATCCACGCGAGGATGAAGTCCACCTGGTCGAAGTCGTTGTTGAGGTCCCGCTTCTGCCCCGCCTCGCTCACCGCGACGATCGCGCGCGTGCTCCCGACGCCGATGCCGACCGCGGTCGCGCCGGCGACGGCGAACGACGGGATCTGCGGCGTGAAGGGCAGCGTCTCGCCCGCGCCCGAGGCAAGGTCATAGACGGCGAGAACCGCGTCGTTCGCGTCCGCGTCGTTGTTGAGGTCGATGCCGTTCTCGCTCGCCTCGTCGATGAAATAGACGGCCGCGGTGTCGGTGAGCGCGAAGGGGTTGTTCGCGACCGCGCGCGCGGCGCCCGCCCCGATCCGGCGGAGCGTCGGCAGGCCGGGGGCGAAGTCGATCGCGTGGAGCGCGAAATCGAACGTGTCCGGGTCGCCGTTCAGCGAGACGCCCTGGGCCGCCTCGCTGGCGACGTAGAGAACGCGGCCGTTGCGCGCGACCAGCGCGGTCGTGGGCGCGTACGCCGGGCCGATGAGCGCGGCTACCGCGAACGTGTTTCCGTTGAAGACGCGCGGGACGATGTCGACCTGGTCCCCGTCCCCGTTCCGGTCGGCGCCCGCGGCGGCCTCCGACTCGAGGAGCACGAACCCGCCCGTGGTTCCCGCGCCCGCGCTGCTGCCCGCGATGCCCGTATTCAGCGGGTTCGTGCCGGGCGCCAGGGCCACCGCGGGGTCGAAGACGTGCCAGATGAGGTCCCCGAAGTCGCCGTCGAGGTTCAGGTCGGTGCCCATCTGCCCGGCCTCGCTGACGAGAAAGGCGACCTGCTTGTCCGAGGCCACGATCCGGCCGACCACGGCGAGGCCCAGCGACCGCACGGACCCGTCCGTCGTGTCGATCTCCTCGAGGACGCTGTCGGCGAGGTCTCCGTCGGCGTTGAGGTCGGCCCCCATCTCCCCCTCGGAGATGGCCGCGTAGACGCGCGTCCCGAGGGCGGCCGAGTTGGGGTAGGAGGGCCCCACCGCGAGCCCGGTCGTCACGGTCTCCGCGTACGGAGGCGGGGGGGGGCCGGGGGGACCGTTGTCGCCGCCGCCGCCGCCGCAAGCGCAGAGGAGGAGCAGGGGAAAGAGGCGCCGCAAGATGTAGACGAAAAAAGGCGCCTGAGGGCGCCCTTTCTTCCTCAAGAAGCATAGCCGCGCAGGGCCCCTCTTGCAACGCGCCCCGCGACCGCGTTGTTCCGATTCCGGGGCGGCTTGCCCCGGACAACCTAGAATCCGGGTGCATGGCGCCCCGACTCGAGAACCAGACCGCCCTCGTGACCGGCGCGAGCGCCGGCATCGGCCTCGCGACCGCCAGGCTCCTCGTGGGGGAGGGCGCGAAGGTCGTCCTGAACGCCCGGCGCAAGGACCGCCTGGAGGCCCTCGCGGCCGAGCTCAAGGGCGTCGCCATCCCCGGGGATGTCACCGACCCGGCGGTCCGCGCGCGCCTCCTCGAGGCGTGCCGCGGGCGCGTGGACATCCTCGTCAACAACGCGGGTTACGGCGAGGCGGGCCCGGTCGAGACCGTCAAGGAAGCGGACGGCCGGCGGCAGCTCGAGGTCAACTTCTTCGCCCCCGCCGCGCTCATGCAGGCGGTCATGCCGTTCATGCGCAAGCAGCGCTCCGGGCGGATCGTCAACATCTCGTCGGTCGCGGGACGCTTCGGCTATCCGCTTTTCGGCTGGTACTGCGCGAGCAAGCACGCGATCGAGGGTCTCTCGGACGCGCTGCGTCTCGAGGCGCGGCCGTGGGGCATCCGCGTGTCGCTCATCGAGCCCGGCCCGGTCGAGACCGAGTTCTTCGACGTCACGAGGGGGCGCGCGGAGAGCCATCTCGCCGACCCCTCCTCCCCCTACGCCCCCTTCTTCCGCCACGTCGACGAGATCGAACGCGAGATGATGAGCCGCGCGGCGACGGCGCAGCGCGTCGCCGGGACGGTTCTCGAGGCCTGCACCGCGAAGAGCCCCCGCGACCGGTACATGGTGACGCCGATGGCGAAGAGCACCGTGCTCGCGCTGCGCCTGCTTCCCCGCTCGTGGGTGGACAGGGCCGCGTCGCGCCAGTTCCGCGTCCCGCGCCCGGAGGAGGTCCGCTAGCTTGCGGCGGCTCCTCCTCGCCGCGCTCTGCGGCGTCGCGGCGGCCCAGGGACGCACCGCGGAGCAGATCCTCGAGGACCACGTGCGGGCGCTGGGCGCCGCGCCCGCCGCGAAGACGCTCGTGGCGGTCGGCGACGGCAGCCGCACGAGCTTCGTCCTTCCCGGCACGTGCCGGCGCGATTTCAGGAACGGGATCGAGGAGTGGTTCGGCGACGACGGCGCGTTCGTACGCGTGCGCCGCGACTTCGAGCGGTTCCGGCCGAACCAGCGCACGACGCGCGGCAGCTACTACTTCATGAAGGCGCTCGCCGAGCCCTTCCCGCTCCTCGCCTTCCGCCGGAACCCCGGGTTCCTGAAGGTCGGCGGGGCCAAGGGGCACGAGGTGCTCTTCACCGAGCGCGACAGCGTCGGCGTGCGCACGGTCTTCCTCCTCGACGAGAAGACGCACCTTCTCTCCGAGATCCGCTTCGAGATCGAGGAGAACCGCCCGTTCGCGACCGTCCGGTTCGGCGACTACCGGGAGACGAGCGGCGTCATGCTCCCGCACGTGGTCTCGGGGCGCTTCCTCAATGAGATCGAGACGGAGAAGGGGCGCTTCGAGATGCGACCGTTCGAGCGGGCGGAGCGCATCCGCGGCTGGGAGATCGACGTCCCGCTCGAGTCCGCGGCGCTCGTCCCGCCGGGAACGGGAGGGGGCGCGGGGGAGGGGTTCGAGCGCGTCGTCGCACACGTCGGGCCCGATCCGTACGACCTCGGGGCCGGCGATCTCGACGGCGACGGGAAGGCGGACCTCGCGGTCGCGTGCGAGGGCGGCCTCTTCGTGCGGTTCGGAGGGCCCGACGGCGCGTCGGTCTTCGTGCCGCTCGGCAAGGGCCACCACCACGGCCTCGCGATCGACGACTTCGAGTGCGATGGGCGGCTCGAGGCGATCACGACTTCGAACGTCGATCCCGACCGGACGTTCTACTTCGTGGGCTTCGACCGCGAACGCAGGCCCCTTGTGCGCGACTTCTACGGCGCGCCGCGCTTCGTCGAGGGCCTCGTCGCGGACGACTTCGACTTCGACGGGCTCCCCGACGTTGCCGCGACCGGCTACGAATCGAGGAACCTCGCGATCCGGTTCGGGAACGGGACGCTGGGGTTCCGGCCCGTGGGGACCGAGTGGCCGCTCAACGGGCGGACCGGCAAGGAGCGCGCCCTCGGGCTCGCGTCGGGCGACATCGACAGGAACCGCATGCGCGACCTCGCGGTCGCCGACGGCATCCGCGTCGTCCTCTTCCGCGGCGAGTTCAACCTCTCCTTCCAGCCGCGCGTCTCGATCCCGGAGGAGCCGGACCCGAAGGCGCCGTGGCTGCCGCGCGCGGTCGCGCTCGCGGACCTCGACGGCGACGGGAGGGACGACCTCCTCATCGCGCGCGACCATCCCGTCGAGGACCTGAAGGACGACGTGCTCGTGTTCCTAAACGGCGAGGCGGGCGAGGGCAAGTCCGCGTTCCGCGCCGGGGGCGCGCTGGACATGGGGGAGCGGGTCCAGGCGGTCGTCGCGGGCGCGCTCGACGGGGATCCGCCGCTCGACGTCGCGGCCGTCTCCTTCCTCTCCGGCGACCTCGTGCTGCGCTCGGGCGACGGGAAGGGCGGGTTCGGCCCCATGCAGCGGTTCGCGAGCGGCCGCGGCCCCTGCCGCCTCGCGCTCGCGGACTGGGACGGCGACGGGCGGACGGACGTCCTCGTCTCGAACCGCCTCGACGACACCGTCTCCATCTTCCTGAACCGGCGCGAGGGGGTGCCGCGGATCGCGCCGCGCCCGCCGCGCGCCGTGGCCGCCGCGGGGCCGGTGGAGGAGAAGTTCGCGCTCGAGGGGCTCTCCGAGCCTTACGAGTTCGCGGGCGAGTTCCGGCTGCCGAGGGAGATCGAGGACCCGTCGGGGATCGCGTGCCTCGGGAGCACCCCGGTAGCGGACCAGCTCGTCGTCGTCTCGGACAAGCGTTCCGCGCTCTTCCGCCTGACGCTCGACCGCGGGACCAAGCGCCTGCTCGTCGGCCCCGCGGTCCCGCTCATCGGCCTCGAGGGGGAGCGGCTCGATCTCGAGGCGGTGACGTGGGACCACTGGACCGGCAACCTCTTCCTCGGCTGCGAGAATGGCGGCACGATCGTCCGCACGGACCTCTTCGGCCACGTGCTCGGCCGCGCGAAGACGGGGATCGGGAACGCGACGGGCAACGACGGCATCGAGGCCGCGTCCGTGCGGCGGCTCAAGGACGGCACGCCGCTCCTCTACGTCTTCCGCGAACGCATGGGCACGACCGGCCAGCAGCCGCCCTACGACGTCTACGACATCAGGGACGAGCCGTTCGAGCTGGTGCCGCGGCACAGCGGGCTGAAGCTCCCCGGACCCCTACTCGATCAGACCGACGCGACGTCGATCGCGGGCCGCATGTTTCTGGTCAGCAGGCTCACGCGCGAGATCCTCGAGATGCGCTACGAGGATGACCTCCCCGGCAAGGAGGTGCGGCGCGCCCCGTACGTGAAGCTCGTGGACGAGCTCCTGGGGCTCAGGAACAAGCAGTACCCGCTGTTCGGCAACGTCGAGGGGATCGCGGTCGACTGGAACTTCGACATCTTCCTCGTCGTCGACAACAACCGCGAGACCATGGGGATCGCGGGGAAGAACGAGGGCAACGAGGGGCGGGTGCTGTGGTTCAAGTGCACGGGGAAGGCGCCGCCGAAGGTGCCGAGCGATCGCTGGCGCGTGCGCCGCCTCGTCGTGCCGGATGGGGAGGGGGCGCGGGCGCTTGTGCAGGCGATGCTCAAGCGCGCGCGCGAGGGCGTCTCGCCGGACCAGCTTGCCGACGACGCGGGGCTCCCGCCGCCCTCGTGGCTCACCGTCGTGGACAACCGCATCCGCCCGCTGCCGGGCGAGGTGAAGCTCGAGGATCTCCCCCTCGCGGTAGCGCGGCTCATCGAGAGCCAGGAGCCCGGCGAGATCGATCTTTGCGAGTATCATCCGAAGGAGGCGCCGGACGGTTGGTCGATCGTGTGGAGAGTGGAGTAGCGGATGCGTCGCGCCCGGCCCGCGGTCCTGTCCGTCCTGGTGCTCCTTGCCGCGTGCGGCGGCCGGGAGCCGCCGCGTCCGCCGTCCACGGTCGCGGCCGAGGAAGCGAAGCCGGAGACCCCGCCGGAGGACGAGCCCGAGGAGGAGACCGGGCCCCCGACCCACATCGTCTACGACCAGATCCTCATCGCGTTCAAGGGGTCGTACCGGGTGAAGAACCCCCGCACGCACCAGGAGGAGATCCTCTCGGACACCGATCGGCCGCAGGAGGCCGCGAAGGTGCTCGCGGCGAAGGTGCTCGACCTCGCGCGGTCGGGCGGCGACTTCGAGGCGCTCAAGGACGCGTACTCGGACGCGCGGATCAAGGACGGCTCGGCGAGCGGCGAGATCCACGCCGCGCTCGACGGCGTCCCCAAGGACACGCGCGAGATCTACCGGAGCACGCTCTACCCGGGCCCCGCCTCGGTCGTCTTCAACCTGAAGAAGGACGAGATCTCGATGATCGAGTACGACCCGAAGCGCTGCCCGGACGGCTGGCTGATCGTCAAGCGGGTGAAGTAGCGCGCGACCCGCGCCCGCCACAGCCCACGCGCAGATGCGGAGCTGAACTCCGCACCCCTCCGCGCCAACTCCTGTGCCCCCAACAACTTACGGACGCGTGACCCCGTGCCTGGCACCGCTCAGGGGAGGCCCTTGCGCTTCTCGGCGAGCTTGTGGCGCAGCGACTCGAGGACGGGGGCCGAGGCCGCGTCCGTCGGCACCGCCGCCGCCACCAGCAGCTCCACCTCCGCGAGCCGGCGCTCGTACCGCTCGCGGATCACCGCCCGCGCCGCCTCGTCCTGCGCCGCCGCCGAGTAGGCGATCTCGTCGAACGTGAACGCGGTGGACCGGCATGCGGCGTACGCCAGCGAGAGCC
>DASUGR010000132.1:0-28558 GCA_036273915.1 Planctomycetota bacterium
AGCCAGTCCTCGTACTCCTCGGGCTTCACGACGCGGACCTTGCCCTTCATCGTGTAGTGGCCGAGGCCGCAGAGCTCCGCGCACGCGAGGTCGAACTCCCCCTCCCGCATCGGCGTGAACTTGAGCCGCGTCGGGTAGCCCGGCAGGAGGTCCTGCTTCACGCGGAACTCGGGGACGAAGAAGGAGTGGATCACGTCATACGTGCGGAGCCTGATGACCACCGGGCGGCCGACCGGCAGGCAGATTTGCCCGCGCTTGATGATGTCGTCCTGCGCGGCGTCGTCGAAGTCGTCGAGCCCGAAGAGGTTGTCGGTCTCGTTGACCCTCTTGAGGTCCGACTCGCCGAACTTCCCGTCCCTGCCCGGATAGCGGATGTACCACTCGAACTGCTTCCCGGCGACCTCCATGAGCACCGGGTCGGCGGGCTCCTCGGCGTAGAGCGACTCCCAGACCGGCCCGCTCACGACCAGCACGCCCGCCTCGGAGAGGACGAGCATGAGGAGCACCGGGATGATGCTCCAGGCCCACTCCGCCCGCCTGCTCGGCCGGCCGTGCGCGGCCGCCTCGCCGCCGGAGGACTTCCAGATGAAGCGGATGAGGATCACGTGCCCCAGGACCACGAGAATCCCGGCGACGACGAGCAGGTAGGTGATCGTGCGGTCGATGCCCTCACCCTCCACCGACGCCACCTCGCGGCGCCAAGGGATGAGAAAGCCTGCGACGGTGATCGCGGTGAGGATCGCGAAGAAGACGATCAGCGACTTCGCGACGGCCGGGCGCCCTCCCATGGCGCTACTTGGCAGAGAAGCTGAAGGAGACCTCCTTCGCCTCCCCGTCGCCCACCGTCACGGTCGCCGTCTGCGTCCCGAGCTTCTCGTGCCACGCCTCGAGCGTGTACGTGCCCGCCGGGAGCTTCGGCAGCGTGAACGCGCCATCCTCGCCGGTCACGGCGAAGAACGGGTGCTTCACGATCCAGATGTGCGCGCCCATCCAGCCGTGGACGTCGCACTTCACGAGGATCCCGCCGGCCTTCTTGAGGTCCTTCGTGTCCTCGAGCCCGGCCTTCGTCTGCGCCCAGTTGAACTCGTCCTTCTCGGTCTTCTTGTTGATGCCGTGGACGTTGTGCATGATCGGGTCGGTGTTCTTGACCTTCAGCGTCTGGCCGACCTGCGCGGCGAGCACGTGCGGGACGTACTGGCAGCCGTGCTGATCGAGCTCAGCCTCGCCGGTCGCGTCCGGGAACTTCCAGTTCTCGAGTCCCGCGGTCACCTGGACGAAGACGTTCGCGAGCCCGCCCTGCGCGCCGACGACGACGATCTCGGTGCGCAGCGGATCATCCTTGTGCGCCTGGACGCAGAACGCCTCGGATCCCACGTCGATCGCGCGGCGCTTCGGCGGGTCGCCCTCGAACTTGACCGTCCCCTTGACGGTGGCGGTCCCCTTGTCCTCGCTCCACATGTCGCTGCCCGCGTGGATGTCGTTGCCTGTCAACTCCTCGGCGTCCGCCGCCGACGCGGGAGCCGGCGCGGTCGCCGCGGGCTTCTTCTCGTTCCCGCCGCAGGCGACGACGACCAGGGCGAAAAGGGTCAGCGCGAGTCCTCTCACGTGGAACCTCCTTGTTCTGCTGAGAAAGCTAAGGGATGACGCAACCTCTTGCGCGCAACACTTTTGTTGCACGAGACCATGCACGTTGCGGCGGCGGAAGCGAGGGGGCGCGGGGGAGAGGAACCCCGCGGAGGAGGAGGGCAAGGCGGACGCGGAGGACACGCAGGGCGCGGAAGGCGCTCAGGCGGGCGGCCGGTCGCCGGAGGGCCGGTCGCGCCGGACGGCGCGCACGATCACCGCGCCCACGACGCCCAGGACGACGAACGGGGCGCCCATCATCGCGAGGATGCTCCAGAAGTATCCCGAGGCCATCCGCTGGACCTCCTCGGGCGCGCCGGAGGCGACCGCCTCCTTGCAGCTCGGTCAGCCGAAGGCGAGCCTCTCCATGAGGAGCAGCACGACGAGCGTCACGAGGAACACGCGCACGAGGCGGATTCTATCACCGCCTCGAAGGCGCGCGGTACGCGAGCCGGAGGACGCGCGCGCTGCTGAGCGCCGCGGCGACGGTGCCCGCGGCGAGGATCCACGCCGCCCCCTCCACTCCCCCTTCCCCCGAAGCGTCCCCCACTTCCCCCAAAAAGCCCCAGGTGAGGAGCGGCACGCCCATCAGCCATGCCACGAGCGAGACGGCCTGGAGCTTTCGCCACGGCATGTCGTGGGGGGACGGCGGCAGCGCCTTGTGGCCGCCCCGCGCGAACGCCTCGGTGAAGGCGAACATCGGGAGCAGCCGCATCTCGACGCCCACGATCATCTGCGAGAGGAACCCGAGGAGGCCGAGCACGCCATATATTTTTACGGCATCCGGCTTCGGGTCGGGCGTGAGGGCGAGGAAGAGGCCGAAACCGGTCGCCGCCGCGAGGCACACGAGCGCGAACCCGACGTGGAGGACCCCGTAGTCGGGCCGCCGGAGCTTCTTCGGGGCCGGCATCAGGCGGAACCGCATCCGCACGACCGCGCCGAGGAACACCGCGAGCGCTGCGGCGACGAGGAGCGCGAAGGGCCAGAGCGGCCCCTTCCAGAAGAGCGCGCCCGCGAGGCCGAGGATCCCCGCCTCGAAGAGGAGGAGCGTCGTCCACGCCGTCCGGTCGCCCGGCGGCGCCGCCGGGAAGAGCATGGCGAGGAGGCGGTACCCGACGCCCATCACCATGAGCGTCGCCCAGCCCACCGCGGCCAGGTGCGCGTGGGCCTGGACGTGGTGGAGCGGCACCGCGTGGGCCTCGCCCGACTTCCTCAGCGCGAGGTGGATCGCGAGGAGCGCCGCGAGGAGCAGGTTCCCGTAGGCGCACGCGACGTGGAGCCGCACCGGGAGCGGCGCGCCGCCGGTGCGGAGGCCCTTCGCCATGCGGACCGCGACCACGACGAGCGCCGGCAGGACCAGCACGCCCGCCCATGCGACCGCCGCGTACTCGTCGAGCCAGAAGTGCGTGGCGACGCCGCTCGCCCCGACGAGGAAGAGCGCACACGCCGCGCCGTCGACCCAGCCGGAGCGCACCGTGGTGCGCAGCGCGAGCGGGCCCGCGACGTACGAGAGGCCCAGCGTCGTGCCCGTGATCCAGCCGAGCGTCACGAGGTGGACCACCCCGAGCATCTTCGGGTGGTAGTAGAACCCCATGAAGCGCGACGGCTCGAGCGCGATCGCGAGGAACGCGGCGAGCAGGGAGACGTGGGCCGCGGCCACGTAGGCGACGGGCAGCGTGCGGGGCGGCAGGCGCTCGCTCGGCTCGACCATGGGCGGGCTCAGAACTTGTACAGCATGAGGTAGACGACCACGCCCGTCACGCTCACATAGAGCCAGACGGGCAGCGTCCACCGCGCGATCCGGCGGTGCGCGTCGAACCGCTTCCGCGCCGCGCGGGACGCCGTCATCAGGACCAGCGGCACGTTCGCGGCCGCGAGTACCGTGTGCGTCCCGAGGATCGCGAGGTAGACCGGCCGCGTCCAGTCCTGCCGCGGGTACCGGGTGGTGCCGTGGACGTAGTGGTAGGTGAGGTACGAGACGAGGAACAGGAGGGAGGCGCCGAGCGCCCCGAGCATGCACCGCATGTGGAGATCGATCCGGCGGCGCCGGATCGCGAGGTAGCCGGTGCAGAGGAGGAGCGCCGCCGTCGAGTTGAGGACCGCGTTCAGCGCCGGGAGCTTGTCGATCAAGGCGTCTTCTCGGCGAGCGCGGCCCGGATCACCGTCCGCATCCGCTTCATCTCCTCGGGATCCGCTTGCCGGAAGTAGTCCCGGATCCGCCCGGAACGATCGACGAGGACGAAGTCGGGGCTGTGCCCGATCTCGCCCTCGGTCGACGCGGCGAGGCGGAGCCCCTCGACGGCGAACTTCTGGATGTCCTCCGGACGGCCGGTGAGGAAGTACCAGCGATCGGGTTTCGCCTGGTACCCCTTCGCGAACCGGGCGAGGACGTCCGCCGTGTCGTGCGCCGGGTCCACCGTCGTGGTCACCATCCGGAAGTCGGGCGCATCCGCGAAGTCATCCTGCAACCGCGCCATCTCCTCGCACATCCTGGGGCACGGCCCGTTGCAGGTCGTGAAGATCAGTGCGCCGATCCAGACCTTGCCCTTGAGGTCCGTGTCCGAGAGGGGTTTTCCGGACCGCTCGAGGAAGTCGAAGTGGCCCACGACAAGCCCCTGTCCCTCCTCGATCCGCGCCTTGCCGATGGGCTCGGTCTTCTCGCAGGCCGCGAGGAGCGGGAAGAGCAGCGCAACCAGCGTCGAGGCTTTCAAGGTGCGTGTCATTGCAGGTCTCCCTTGGCGGGCCGCGCGGCGAGCTTCAAGGAGAGCGCGAACATCGCGAGGGCGAAGAGGAGGCTGACCGCGAGGCAGACCAAGAGCCCCGGGGCGGCGCCCCCCATGCCCAGCGCATGCCGCAGCGCGGCGACGCCGTAGCTCAGGGGATTGAGTCTAAGCACGAACGCAAGGGCCGGGTGGGCGCCCGAGGCCGGGAACACCGACCCCGACAGGAGCCAGAGCGGCAGCAGGAACACGCTCATGATCGCGTGGAACCCCTGCGTCGAGTCCATCCGCCACGCGATCGAGAACCCGAGCCCGGTGAGCCCGAACGCGATGAGGCCGAGCACCCCCACCGCCCCCAGGAGCCCGGTCGCCGAGAGGTGGATCCCCACGGTCGGGGCGAGGAGCAGGAAGAGCGCCGCCTGGAGCACCGCGAGCACGGTCCCGCCGAGGATCTTCCCGAGGACGAGCGAGGAGCGCCCCACCGGCGCGACCAGCACGCCCTGGAGGAACCCCTCCCGCCGGTCCTCGATCACCGAGATCGTCGAGAAGATCGCGGTGAAGAGCACGATCATCACGGCGACGCCGGGCAGGAAGAACTGCCCGTAGGTCTCCTGGACCCCCGGCGCCCGGAAGCTCCCCTTGAACGCGGCGCCGAGGAGCACCCAGAAGATCACGGGCTGCCCGATCGCGCCGACGATCCGGTTCGGCTGCCGGAAGAACCGCACGAGCTCGCGCTCGAGGAGAGCATAGGCCGCGCGCGCGTTCATCCCGGCCCCCCGGCCCCCTCCTCGTCGCTCCAGAAGCGGTGCCCCGTCCTCCGGATGAAGACGTCCTCGAGCGTCGGCCGTCCGAGCCGCACCGCGTCGATCCGCCCCGGGAACGCCTGCACGAGCTTCGGGATCAGCTCGTGGCCCGCCTCCTTCTCGATCCGCACGCGCCCCTCGAGCACGGTGGCGGCGAGCCCGAGCCTTGTCCCGATCTCCGCGGCCAGCGCGTCGGGATCCTTCGCGTCGAGCGTGAGCACGTCGCCGCCCACCTGCGCGACGAGCTCCGCCGGCGTGCCGAGCGCGACCACGCGGCCGCGGTCGAGGATGAGCACGCGATCGCACCGTTCGGCCTCCTCCATCAGGTGCGTGGTGACGAGGCTCGTCACGCCCTCGGCGTCGCGGATCGAGGCGAGGTACGTCCAGAGGTCGCGCCGCCCGCCCGGATCGAGCCCGGCCGACGGCTCGTCGAGGAGCAGGAGCTTCGGCCGGTGGAGCATCCCCTTCGCGAGCTCGACGCGCCGCCGCATGCCGCCCGAGAGCTTCTCGACGAGGTCGCGGCCGCGGTCCGAGAGCCCGACGCGCGCGAGCATCTCCTGCGCGCGCGCCCTCGTCTCGCGGAACGTGAACCCGTGGATCTGCGCCTGGTAGTAGAGGTTCTCGAACGCGGTGAGCTTCCGGTCGAGCGAGGGCGACTGGAACACGACGCCGATCCCCCGCCGGACCGCGGCGGCCTCCTCGACCGTGTCGTTGCCGAGCACACGCGCGCGACCGCCCGTCGGCCGCATGAGCGTGGAGAGGATCCGGAAGAGCGTCGTCTTCCCGCCGCCGTTGGGCCCGAGCAAGCCGAAGATCTCGCCCGGCTTCACCTCGAACGTGACGCCGTCGAGCGCGCGGCGGTCGCCGTACTGGTGGACGAGCGCCTCGGTCTCGATCATGCCGGGAACACCAGCGCCGCGAGGCCGACGCCGAACGCCGCCTGCAGCGCGAGGAACCGCGCGACGCGCGCGCCCCGCGCCAGCGCGGCCATCGCGCCCAGGAGGTGGAGGATCCAGATCCACGCGAGGATCGTCGCGATCGTGCCGTAGCGGCCGACGCGGAACGCGGCGCCGGTCTCCTCCATGCGGACGAGCGCCACCGCGGTGAGGAGGATCGCCGCCGCGAGGGGAAGCAGGGGGGGCACGGGGGACCGGAGCCGCGCGAGGAGCGCCGCGAGCGCCGCCGCGCCCGCGGCCGCCCACGGGAAGAGCGCCCCCGGAGCCCCCCCCGCATCCGGCCACGCGCGGCCCTCGACCCCGAGACCGCGCATGAGATCCACGTACTGCCGCTCCGCGGCGACGCGGATGTAGAGGAGCGAGCCGAGGAAGATGCCGTCCACGGCGAGCACGATCAAGGCACCGGTGGCCCGCGTGTCCTTGCTCACGGGAGCCGGTCTAGAAACATCAGCAGGAGGACCGCGGGCAGGTAGACGAGCGACGCCCGCAGGAGCCCGCGCGCCGTCGCCGGCGTGCGCTCCATCGCGAACGCGATCGACCGCCGCACGAACCACAGGCCGACGACGAGCGCGCCGAGGAAGTACGCCGCGCCCGTGATGCCCGCGAGCGACGGGAGGAGGCTCGCCGGCACGAGCGCGGCCGCGCCGAGCACGGCTTGGCGTCCCGTGAGGCGGCCCGCCGGGTCCGCCGACGGGAGCATCCGGTAGCCGCCGCGCGCGTAGTCGTCGCGGTAGAGCCACGCGATCGACAGGAAGTGCGGCACCTGCCAGAGGTAGACGATCGCGAAGAGCGTCCACGCGGCCGGGTCGAGTTGGCCGCGCGCCGCCGCCCAGCCGATCAGCGCGGGGAGCGCGCCCGGCACGGCGCCGACGTGCGTGTTGAGCGTGGTCACGCGCTTGAGCGGCGTGTAGACGAGCAGGTAGGACGCGGAGGTGAGCGCCGCGAGCAGCGACGCGAGCGGCGTGGTCCCGAGCAGGAGCAGCAGCCCCGCGACCGTCAGCGTCCCGCCGAAGATCGCGGCCTCGTGGGGCTCGAGCCGGCCCGACGGGATCGGCCGCGCCCTTGTGCGCGCCATCCGCGCGTCGAGGTCGCGCTCGATCACCATGTTGAGCGCGTTCGCGCCGCCGGCGACGAGGCCGGTGCCGACGACCGCGAGCAGGAGGGTCCCCGGCTCGATCGCGCCCCCCGCGCCGAGCCACGCCGCGAGCGCGACCACGAGCAGGACGAACGAGCTCAGCCGCGGCTTCGTGAGCTCGAGGAAATCGAGGCGCGCGAGGCGCGCCGCGGTCAGCGCGATCGCCCTCACCGCGCCCCCTCCGCCGCCGCGACGTGCGCCGGCTGGACGCGCCGCACCGCCCGCAGGCAGAGGAGCAGCGTGGCCGCGAGGAGGAGCGCGCCGACCTCCTGGTGGAGCGACGGGAGGACGACCGCCTCCCTGCCCCTCGTGAGGATCGCGTCGTTGGCGAGGAGGCCGAGCGTCACCTGCGCGCCGACGAGCACCAGGACGGCGAGAACGGGCCGCACGATGGGCTTCCTCCCGCCGTGGCACAGGAACGCGATCGGCAGGAGCCAGAGCACCGAGCCCGCGACGACCGCGGCGCCGAGGACGTGCGTCTGGACGGGGCCGCCCACGTGGCGGAGCTGGGCGCCGAGGACGACCTGCAGGTAGACGGCGGCGAGCGCCGCGCCCGCGGCGACCGCGAGCGGCCGCGCGTCGGGCCCGGGTTCCGGGGCCTCGCGCGCGTCCCTCGAGGTGAGATACGCGAGCGCGACCATGACCAGGAACAGCGCCTGGCCCGTGCAGCCGTGCAGCAGCGCGAGCTTCGACGAGCTCTCGGTCACGCGCAGCCCGCCGAGCAGCCCCTGGAGGCAGACCGCGGCGAGCGCCACCCAGCCGAGCACGCGGACGAAGCGCCGCCCGTCGCGGCGCTGGAGCGAGACCGCGAGCGCGATCGACACGAGGCCGAGCGTCGCCCCGATCAGCCGGTGCCCGTGCTCCGAGAACTTGCCCGGGTCCTTGAGCCAGCCCGGCGGGTTGAAGCTGCCGTTCGAGGTCGGCCAGTCGAGGAAGACCATGCCCGCCTCGAGGCTCGTGACGAAGCCCCCGAAGGTGAGCGTCAGGAACGTGAGCGCCGCCGCGAAGAGCGCGAGCCTGTGGATGCGCGCGGCGCCCTTCATCGTCACGCGGTCTTGGCCTCTACCTCGCGCCACTGCGGAAGATAGTCCTCCGCCACGTCCGGCGAGCCGTACTCGTAGGGCCCGTGGTGGACCGTCGGGATCTCCGGCCCGAAGTTGCCGTGCGGGGCCGGCGACGTCGTCGACCACTCGAGCGTGTTCGCGTTCCACGGGTTCGGGCCCGCCTTCCTGCCCGCCGCGAGCGAGCGGACGAAGTTCACGAGGAAGAGGATCTGCGAGAGGAAGAGGCAGAACGCGCAGACCGTCATGAACTGGTTCAGGAACTGCCAGCGGTGCAGGTGCTCGTACGCAAGCGGGTTGGCGATGCGCCGCTGCATGCCGCCCGCGCCGACGACGTGCATGAGGAAGAACGTGCCGTTGCCGAAGAGGAACGTGAGCCAGAAGTGCCAGCGGCCGAGGCGCTCGTCCATCAGCTTGCCGAACATCTTCGGGTACCAGTAGTAGACGCCCGCGAAGATGCCGAAGAGGCTGCCGGTGAAGAGCACATAGTGGATGTGCGCCACGATGAAGTAGGTGTCGTGGATCTGGATGTCGACCGGCGTCGCGGCCATGAAGATGCCCGAGAGGCCGCCGATCACGAACATCGAGACGAACGCGATCGCGAAGCACATCGCGGCCGTGAATCGGATCTGGCCGCCCCACAGGGTGCCGAGCCAGTTGAACACCTTCACCGCGGACGGCAGCGCGATCATCATCGTCGAGATCATGAAGGCCGTGCCGAGGTAGGGGTTCATGCCGCTCTGGAACATGTGGTGGCCCCAGACGACGAACCCGAGCCCCGCGATGCCGCCGATCGAGTAGATCATCGGGCGGTAGCCGAAGAGCGGCTTTCGCGCGAAGGTCGCGAGGATGTCCGAGACGAAGCCCATCGCCGGCAGGATCATGATGTAGACCGCCGGGTGGCTGTAGAACCAGAAGAGGTGCTGGAAGAGCAGCGGCTGGCCCACGGAGCCCGGCGGCCGGAACGCGGTATCGCCGATCATGACCGTCGCGGGCGTGAAGACGCTCGTGTGCGCGACCCGCTCGAGCACGAGCAGGATCATCGCGGAGCCGAGGACCGGCGTCGCCAGGAGCTGGAGGATCGACGTGATGAAGAGCGCCCAGACGGTGAGCGGCATGCGGAACATCGTCATGCCCGGCGCCCGCATCCTGAGGATCGTGGTCAGGTAGTTGACCGCGCCCATGATCGAGGACCAGCCGACGAGGATGACGCCGACGGCCCAGAGGGTCTGCGCGTTGCCGCCCGCGACCGAGCTGAGCGGCGGGTAGGAGGTCCAGCCCGCGGCCGGGCCGCCCCCGAGGCCCTTGACCGGGCCGCTCTCCGTGAGGAAGCTCGCGATGAACACCCCGAACGCGGGCCACATCACCCAGTACGAGAGCATGTTGAGCGTCGGGAACGCCATGTCCCGCGCGCCGATCATGAGCGGGATCAGGAAGTTCCCGAACGCCCCCACCAGCACCGGGATGATGACGAGGAAGATCATCACCGAGGCGTGCATCGTGAACGACACGTTGTAGACGTCGTTGGTGATGCCCATCCCCTCGGCGGCGTCCGGCCACGCGATCTTGTAGCGCACGACCATCGCGAGGCTCCCGCCCACGAGCCCCCAGAGGATCGTGGAGAAGAGGAACTGCAGCCCGATGACCTTGTGGTCCTTCGAGAAGACCCACTTGCTCCAGAACCCCTTCGGGTCCTCGTGGTGCGCGTGGCTCTCGACCGCGTGCGGGGTCACAAGCGCCTGGCTCACTGCTGCTCCTTCCAATCCTTCCACATGGGATCGTCCGCGGGGTTGCCGAGCGGGTTGTCCTTCGCCTGGCCGCCGACCCACTCCCTGTAGTGGTCCGCGCTCTCCGCGACGAGCGTGGCCTGCATGGTCGTGTGGCCGTTGCCGCAGAGCTCGGCGCACACGACCGGATAGCGGCCCTCCTTCGTGATCTCAAACCACTGCTTGATCGTGCGGCCCGGCAGGAGGTCCTGCTTGAGGCGCGCGTTGGGAAGCCAGAAGGAGTGGATCACGTCGCGCGTCTGGAGCTTCACGATCACCTTCTTGCCGACGGGCACGTGGAGCTCCGCCCGCTTCACGAAGTCGTCCGCGGTGCCGAACTGCCTGTCCGGCCCCCAATACCGGAAGTGCCACTCGAACTGCCGCGCGAACACCTCGACCACCTCGACGTCCGCGTCGCTCTCGTGCGGCATCTGCCCCTTGAACTTGATCATCCCCCACGTGCCGGTCTGGAAGACGGCGAGCGCGAAGAGGATGAGTCCGGGGATGAACGTCCAGGTGAGCTCGAGCGCGTGGCTGCCGTGCGTGTGCTTCGAGCGGCCGCCCTCGCGCGCGCGGTACTTCACGATGAAGTAGACGAGCAGCCCCTCGGTCAGGAAGAAGAAGAACGCGACGATCCCGAGGATCACGTAGAAGAGATGGTCCACGTCGGCGGCGTAGGACGAGACGGCCTCCGGCAGGATCGAGGGGAGACGGATCCCCGAGTTGGCGAGGATGATCACCTCGCCGATCAGGAGGACGAGGAATCCGATCACCACCGCGCCGGGCTTCGGGGGGGCCTCGGGGGCCGGCGGCGTCGCGCCGTGACCGGCATCGTGCCCGCCGTGGCCGGCGCCGTGGCCGTGGCCCGCGCCGTGGCCGCCGTGGTCGTGGTCGTTTGCGTGGGGGTCGCTCATGGTTCAGCGTGTGAGGGCGAAGTCCACGGTGACCGTGCCGCCGGCCGGCACCGTGACATCCTGGCCAGTTTCCCCGAGCTTCTCCTGCCAGGCCGCGAGCCTGTACTTGCCGGGGGGAACGTTGTCGATCGTGAAGGTCCCGTCCTCGGCGGTCAGGGCGTGGAGCGGGTGCGGGAGGACGACGATGAACGCCTCCATCCAGCTGTGGACGTCGCAGTAGACGCGCTGCGCCACCTCCGGCTTGCGGAAGATGATCCCCGGGATCTCGCCCGGGCGCGACATCGACTGGTTGAACTCGCCGTTGGGGACCGCGGGGCCGGTCATGTGCACGTTGTGCAGGGTGTTGTCGCTGCTCTTGATGACGAGCGGCTGGCCGACCTGAAGCACCGCGACGTGCGGGAGGTACTGGCAGCCGTGCTGGTCGAGGACGACCGGCTGCGACGGCGTGTCCCACTTGCCCCCGGAAGCCCCCTCCTTGACGTACACGACGGCGTTGCCGAGCCCGCCGCCCTCGCCGAGGTCGAACCACTCGCTGTAGAGACCGTTCGCGTGCGCCTTGATGCAGAACCCGTCCGCGGTCGTGATGTCGAGCTTCTTCTTCGGCCACCCCGCGCCCGTGAAGTGCACCTTGCCGACGATCTTGCCGGGCGCGCCGCCGCCGGAGGGGCCGTAGTTGCCGCCCCCGGAGCCCCCTGCGTAGATCGGCGTGATGTCCCTCGCGACGAGGAGATCCTCGCTGCCGCCGCACGCGGCGAGGAGGAGAAGCGGGATCAGACCGCGATATAGGAGTCGGGATCGTCCCATTCACCTTTCTCCTGCTGAAACTTCTTCGTCTTGTCGACGACCACGTTGCCGTCGTCGCCCACGAAGATCTTGTAGCGCTCGAGCGGGCGCGGCGCCGGCCCCTCGAAGTTGATGCCGGTCGGGTAGAAGCCCGAGCCGTGGCACGGGCACTTGAACTTCTGCTCGGCCTCGAGCCAGTTGGGCGTGCAGCCGAGGTGCGTGCAGATGGTCGACAGCGCGTAGAGGATCTGCTTCCCGTTGTACTCCTCGTTGCAGATCCAGACCTGGTTCGACTTCTTGAAGCCCTCGCTCACGCTGTTCGGCGGGTACTCCTCCGGCGGCCCGATCTTGAACACCTGGGCGGGATCGAAGGGGGCGCGGGGGAACAGGTACGAGACGAGCATCGCCGTCTCCGTGAGCGTGGCGAAGCCGAAGAGCCCCCAGCCGGCGGCCATCCAGAAGACCTCGCGACGGCTCGCGAGGTCCGGGGCCTCGAACGGCTTCTCGCCCTCGGCCATGGGGTCGATCGGGAGCTGCTCCTTCGTGCCCTTCTTCACGGCGGGAACGCCCGTGCGGAGCCCGAGGCGGGAGTCCTTCACGTGGGGCTTGGCCTCTTCCGCGTCCTTGCCGGGTTTCGCGGAGGGCTTGGTCTCTTCCGACACTTACCGATCCTCCTCGCGATAGTGGTGGCGAACGAAGTCGCGCAGCGCGTGGATCTGCTCGTCGGGGGTCCCGCCGAAGAACTGCGTGTCCTGCGCGCGCGGGTTGCCCTTCGAGTCGACGAAGAACACGGGCATCGCGGTGCCCGGCTGGAGCTTCAGCGGTCCCCACAGCCAGTCCACGATCCATGTGTCGCGGAGACGGCCCGCCCGCGCGTGCCGGAAGTCCGGCGCGGCGTTGTCGATCGGGGCCTGCGCGCTGTGGCAGGACTTGCACTGGTATTCCTGGAACATCAGCCGCGTCTCCTCGAGGCGGCTCTTGGCTTCGGCGACGTATTTCTTCTGGCGGTCGTCGAGCCTCGTCAGCTCGAACTTCTTGGCCGACGCGTAGTCGCTGCCCGGCCCGACGAGGCTGTCCGGCTGGCCGCTCTCGAAGTCCGCGGGCATCTCGGAGAGCGCGCTGAAGTACCGCACGAGCGCGCGGACCTCCTCGTCGCTGAAGTGGAACGTCGGCATCCGGATCGAGAACCACGGCCGCACGCGGTCCGAGTTCTGGACCCCGGGGATCGCGACGAACGCCGGGTCCTTCACGAAGTGGAAGAGCCAGACCGGCTGGGTCTTCCGCCCCTGCCCCTTGAGGTCGGGCGGCCGCCATTTGGCCTTGGCGATCACCGGCCAGATGTCGCCGCCCTCGTTCTCGATCACGTGGCAGCCCTGGCAGTTGTACCGGGCGACGATCTCGCGGCCCCGGATGATGTCGGCCTCCCGCTCGTCGGGCTGGAAGACCGACGCCGACGGCACCGGGTCGCTCGTGAGCCCGATGAGGTAGGTCGCGAGATCCTTCGCCTCCTCCGGCCGGAAGCCGAAGCGCGGCATCTTGAGCCGGTCGAAGGGCCGGTCCGCGGTCGGCATCCCGAGGTCGTAGATCCGTGGGTTCATCATCTTCGCGTAGGCGAAGGAGAACCGCGTCTTCTCGATCGGCACGTGGTTGAACGCCAGCCGGTCGATCAGCTTGCTGCCCCAGTCGGAGAGCTCCGTGCCGATCGGCGTCGCATCCTTGAAGGCCTCGACCTGGTGGCAGCCGAAGCAGCCGTAGTGCTTGACGAGCTTCTGGCCGACGTAGAGAACCCGCGCGCGCGGCGGCATCCGGTTCACGAAGTCGACCGCCTGCTCGGTGCTCTCCTTCTGCTCCGCGACCTTGAGCTCGCGCGCGATGCGGTCGACGACCGCCTGGTCGAACGCGACCCCCGGCAGGGCCTCGAAGGCCGTGTGGCGCTTCGTCATGAGGAAGGCCGCGATGTCGAGCGCCTCCTGGTCGGCGAGGCGCAGGTCGGGCATGTTCGTGTCGTGCCAGTAGCCCCGCGGGTTCTTGAGCCACGCCACGAGCCACTCCGGGGTGACCTTGCTCGCGATGCCCGCGAGGTTCGGGCCCTGCCGGCGGCTCATCCGGTGCTTCCAGCCCGTCGGGTGGCCGCTCGCCTTGTCGAAGGAGTCGCCGAGCAGCCCCGCGTCGAACTTGAGGTCCGGCGTCTCGGCCTCGATGTCGTGGCACGCGATGCAGGCCTTCGCGTGGTTCTCGCTCGCCTGCCCGTCCGCGACCACGTACTGCTCCCCGCGCTTCGGGTCGCCCTTCGACAGGTCGACGGGCGGGTACGCCGGCGCACGCGACTTGCTCTCCTCCCAGATCCACTCGACGATCGAGTAGATCTCGGCGTTCGACCACGCCTCGGCGTTCACCTCGTCGTAGGTGCCCGTGTCCGAGAAGCGGTAGCGGAAGTCGCTCGAGTTGTTGGAGAGGCCGAAGAAGCGCGGCATCCGCGTGTCCGGGCGGAAGTCCTTCGGGTTCCGCACCCAGCGCAGCGCCCACTCCTTCGTCGTCTTCGTGGCGATCTGGTCGAGCGGGGGTCCGACCTTCGGCCGGACGTTCCGCATGAACGGGTAGATCGAGGCGTCGACCTTGTGGCAGCCGTAGCACCCGAACTGCACGAAGTCCCGGAGCCCCCGCTCGAGGTTCTCGGGCCGGTAGGTCTCCTCCTCGGCCGGGATGAGCATGCGGTGCGGGTCGTCCAGGTCCGGGTTCGCCGCCGCGCTCTGGTCCTCGTACTCGGTGAGGTCGGGAGCGCCCGGGAGCGGCTTGCCGAAGTGGACGCCCTCGTACTCG
This sequence comes from Planctomycetota bacterium, assembly GCA_036273915.1. Lineage (GTDB taxonomy): Bacteria > Planctomycetota > PLA2 > PLA2 > PLA2 > PLA2. The sequence goes on from DASUGR010000132.1 coordinate 14,582, forward strand.
GGCTTCGCGGTGCGGTAGAGCCCCTCGCGATGGCACTTGAGGCAGGAGGATTGGACGAGCGACTTCGGGAACTGCGGCCAGTGCCAGTAGTGGAGCTTCGCCTCGGTGCGGTCGTACTCGTGCTCCCAGCGCTCGGCGGTCGCCTCGTCCGGGACCCAGCCGACGTGCACGTCGGAGGCGCCGGCGCCCTCGCTCCCTGGCGGCGCGCCCTTCGCCATCGCGGCCTCGAGCGTCTGCCCGGCCGCCAGCGGGAGGTGGTAGCCCTCCTTGTGCGCGCGCTCGTCGGTCATCCAGTCCCCGATCTGCGTGAGGTCGGGCACGTGGTACGCAAGGCCGAAGTCCGTCGACCAGCCGCGCCCCTGGTGGCAGGTCGAGCAGCCGAACTTGTCGTACGGGTGCGGCGACCCGCCTCCCACCATGTCCTTGTAGTGGGGGTGGGTCCGCCAGTGCCCCTTCATCTCGTGGAGCGCCTCGTTGTAGTAGTCGGCAATGGGCCTGCCCTTCGGATCCTGCTTCCAGAGGCCGGTCTCCTTGTCCCGGAGGTACCTCTTCCAGACCTTCATCTTGACGACCTTGTCCCCGATCTTGCGATCCTCCATGCGGATCGAGAGGTCGTCCTCGTCGCCGATCTCGAAGAGGAGCTCGAGCGTCTCCTTGTGGAGGCGCGCCTTGCGGAGGAGGTTCAGCTCGCGCGCCCAGGGATCGCTCGCGGGCGGCTTGTCCGGATCGATGGAGTCGAGGATCGAGTAGACGAACCGGTAGACGCCCTCTTCGAACGCGGCGGGGTCCTTCGTCTCGTCGACGGCCTCGACCGGCCACCGCGCCTTGTCGTAACCGAGCTCCGTGGAGAGGATGTGGCAGGTCGCGCACCGGTCCACCTTCTGCGGCGTCGAGAACTCGTAGTTGTCGACGAGGTTCTTGAGCACGATCTGCTTCACCGCGACCGGCGCCGCGAGGAAGTCGAGCAGCGGGATCTCGCGGAGCGGGTTGTAGCCCCTTTTCTTCGCGACGTTGGCGTCGACGATCTCGAGGCGCTTCACCGCGGGGTTCTTCCGGATCGCGGCGCGCACCGCGTCGACCTCCGCCTGGAGCGCCTTCTTCCGGTCCTGGAGCATCCGGACGTTGGCGTCGGCCATGTACCGCATGTCGCGGTACCGCATCTCGCGGTCCACGTCCTCGCGGAGCCGCTTCTCCCAGTCCCGGAGGTCCGCCTCGGTCGGCGCCTCCTGCACGCGGTAGTCGGCTTCGGACGTGTACTGCTTCTGCTCCTTGTAGGTCATGTCGCCGAGCGTGAACGCGCCGTCGGCCTTCTTGAGCTCGCGGTCGATCTCCGCGATCTCCGCCTGGCGAGCGTCCACCTTCGCCTGCGCCGCCGCGAGCTCCTTCGCGTACTTCTCGCGGTCCTCCTGCGAGAGGCTCTCGAGCACGGCGCGCTCGACCGTGAAGCGGCGAGCCTCCCAGCGGAGCTCGTCGCGCTGGTCCGACTTCCACGGACGGTCGAAGTCGTCCCAGATCCACCAGACGATGCCGACGACGAGCGCGAGGGAGGAGTAGGTGAACAACCGGATGAGCAGCTTCCGGTTGTACAGGTATCCCGGGTCGTTGTAGATCGAGGAGGGGCGTTTGGTCACGGCACGTTCCTCAGATGTTGATGAAGTACTCCGGGATATAGATGATGTACTTGAGGTTGATCATCCACCTCCCCATCATCTTCAGCGGCATCGAGAGCATGAAGAGCAGGAGGACGGCGACCACCGAGAAGCGCACGATGTCGAGCTTCTTGAAGAGGTCCTTGAGCAGCGTCTTCGCGAGCACGAGCGGCCCCAGCAGCGCGAACACGCCGACGATCATGAGGCCGGGCAGCTCGCGGACGTACCACTGCGCCGGCATGCCCTGCTTGAGCATCTTCACCCAGAAGATCTCCGACACGTTGATGTTCTTCAGCGGCACGCTCTTGTGCGGGTCCCAGACGTCGTAGGGCCCGAAGAGGTTCCAGTTCGGGCCGCGCAGGAACGTGCCGATCGTGATCAGCACGACCCAGAACACGATGAATCCGAAGAGGTAGACGGTGATCGCGAACTTCCGCTCCGACAGCGTGTAGTAGCCGGAGCCCTTCGGGTTCGTGTCCACGTAGGGGATCGCCATCAGCCCCACGATGATCAGCGTCGGGAGGAGCACGCCCGCGTACCACGGATCGAAGTAGACGAGCATCTCCTGGAGCCCGAGGAAGTACCAGGGCGCCTTCGACGGGTTCGGCGTGAGCGCCGCGGAGGCCGGCTCCTCGAGCGGCGCGCGCACGAACACGGCCCAGAAGATGAGCGCCGCCGACACGAGCACGAGGCAGATCAGCTCGATCATCACGAGGTCGGGCCAGACCAGCACGGTCTCGCGCTTCATCCTCGCCTCGAGCGGCGGCTCGCCGCGCTCGGCCGCCGCGTCGTTGATCGCCGCGCGACGGAGCGAGAGCCAGAGGAAGAAGAACAGCGTGAAGAGCAGGAGCACGATCGGGACGTTGTCCGGCTTCAGGATGTTCTTCTTGAAGTTGGGGTCGAAGCAGCTCACCACGAGCAGGGCGGCGAGCGCGAGCCCGATCGGCGCCGCGATCTTCGGCTGCGTGACCACCCGGTAGTACTTGAGCACGAGGATCAGCGCGACCGACGCCAGCGGCAGCAGGATCTTCGGATCCGCCACGAACGTGAGCGTCGGCTTGAGGACGAGGTCGAAGAGCGTGTTCATCTTAGAGCGGCCCCGAGATCCCGCCGTCCTTGCGGACGCGCCAGAAGTGAACGGCCATGAGCATCACCGCGATCACCGGGATGAAGACGCAGTGGAGCACGTAGAAGCGCAGCAGCGCGTTCTCCCCGACGAAGCGTCCGCCGAGCAGCGCGAACCGCACGTCCGACCCCGCCGTGACCAGGTGCTCTCCATCGAGGGTCAGCAGCGAGGCGCCCGGCCCCTCGTGGCCGAGGAGCGGCGTCGCGCGCGCCATGTTCGAGCCGACCGTGATGGCCCAGATCGCGAGCTGGTCCCACGGCAGCAGGTAGCCGGTGAACGACAGCAGCAGCGTGAGCAGCAGAAGGACGACGCCGACCACCCAGTTGAACTCCCGCGGCGGCTTGTACGACCCGGTCATGAAGACGCGGAACATGTGGAGCCAGACGGTCAGGACCATCGCGTGCGCGCCCCACCGGTGGAGCTCGCGCATGAGTCCGAGCGGGATCGTCTCGCGCAGCTCCTGGATGTCGTTGTAGGCGCTGTAGGCGACCGGCCGGTAGTAGAACATGAGCAGGATGCCCGTCACCGCCTCCACGAGGAAGAGGAAGAAGGTGACGCCGCCCATGCACCACGTGAACGAGAGCGCGATGCCGCTCTTCCGCACGCGCCCGGGGTGCAGGTGCAGGAAGACGTTGGAGAGCACCGCGAGCGCGCGGTTGCGCTGGGTGTCGGGATAACCGTGGCGGAAGATCGATTTCCACACCTGGGTGTCGCGCACCTTGGTGAGGAGGCCGGGCTTCCTCGGCTTCTGGATGGGAGGGGGGCTGGGGGGAGCGGTGGCCATGTTCTCGCGTCACTCCGTCTTCGGTTGCAGCTTCTCGAGGGCCTTGCGCGCGGCTTCCCGGACTTCGCTCTCGCCCTCGGTCTTGTCGTCGGCGAGGCGGCGGAGCGCGTCCATGGTCTCGGGATCGTCGCCGCAGCGCAACGCGACGGCGCGGTCGATCGCCTTCAGGAGGATCACGCTGCGCAGCCGGTAGTCGTCGAGGCCGCCCCACCGGTCGTCGAACGGGAAACGCTCCAGGTAGGAGCGGTCGAGCATCTTCCGGAGCACGGGAAGCGCCGCCGCGCGCTCGCCCGCGTCGGCGAGCACGAGCGCTGCCGTGAAGCGGACGTCCTCCTTGGCGTCGCCCACTTGCTCGAGCGCGACCTCGCGCGTCTCGGCGGAGAGGTGGAAGGGCATGCCCTTCACCTGGTCGAGCGAAGAGAGCGCCTCGAGCGACGCCTGCCGCGTGCCCGGGTCGTCGCTCCGCGCGAGCGCGGCAATCCGCGCGCGCGACGCCTCGTCCTTCAACGCGCCGAGCGTGAGGATGGCGTGGGCGCTGATCCAGGGATCCGGATCGTCGAGCGCCGCGCGCACCGTTTCCGCGGTGGACGGCTCGCCGAGCCTGCGCAGGATGGCGAGCACGAGGATCGCGCGCCGCGGCGGCTTCTCGCCCTCCTTGCGCGCCTCGTCGAGCGCGCGGCACAGCTCGCGCACGAGATCCGGGTTCCGGAACTCGTCGGGCACCTCGCCGGTGCCGAGCCTGGCGGCAAGCTCGTACGCCGCCTGCCAGCGGCGGTTGATCGTGTCCGAGCGCAGGTACTCCACGAAATCCGACGCGGATTTCGGCCCGGTGTCGAACACGAGCGAGAGCCCGACGTAGAGGCCGATGGCGACGCCGACGATCAGGAGCGGGATCGCGACGAACTGCAACGCGGTGCGCAACAGTCCTTGCGGCGCCGCCTCGTCGAAGCGTGCCTGCGAAGCCGGAGTGGGGGCGTCTTTCGGGTCCAAGAAAACCGCCTGCGATGATCGATCCCGAGTTGACGTAACCTACGGAGAGGAAACGTCATCCGCAAGTTTTCCTCCCCCGAAGCCCCCTCCGTCGCGGCCCTCCCGCGTGCTATGCTCGCGGCTCCTTCCTTCGGAACTCGATGAGGATCCTCACGCTCCTGGCCGGCGGGGAAGCGCTCCCCGACGTCGTCCGCCTGACGGACGAGATCCGCGAATTCAACTCCGAGATCGACTTCCGGCTGCGCTTCCTCCACATCGAGATCGAGGAAATCTACGCACTCCCCCCGGGGCTGCGCGGGCAGCTCGAGCAGTCGGTGGCGCGGGCCGAGGTGCGCGAGGTCGACGCCGCGGACCCGCTCGAGGCGGCGGCGCGCCTCGCTCTCCTCCTCAGCCGGGAGCGACCCGACGTCGTGATCGTCGCCGGGGACGGCGTCCTCCACAAGGCGGGCGTCGCGGCCGCGCGCGTCTGCGGGACGAAGCTCGCGTTCTACGGTCCGTCCCGCGGGAGCGCCGAGGGCGCGCTCGACCTCGGGGCCGAGCCGCGGGCCGCGGTCGAGCGGCTGACCGGGGTCGCGAGGGTGAGCGACTGATGGAGGTCCACTGATGCGGATCCTCGGGATCGGCGGCCTCGGCTACAAGGACAGCGCGGCGGCGCTCCTCGTGGACGGCGAGGTCTTGGCGGCCGCCGCCGAGGAGCGGTTCAGCGGCACGAAGCACCAGGGCGGCTTCCCCCACCGCGCGGTCGCGTTCTGCCTCGAGCGGGGGGGCATCGGCGCCCGGGACCTCGCCGCGATCGCGGTCGCCGACAACCCCTGGCTCCCGATGCGGGAGAAGGTCCTCAAGTGGTACGGGGAGGAGTTCTTCCGCTCGCGGACGGCGACGGTCTACAACGTGTTCAAGGACGACAGCCACCGGCTGATCGAGTACCTGAAGCGGCTCGAGGAGCTGCGCGGGCAGGGGATCCGGGTCGAGACCATTGGGAACGACCAGAGCCACAAGGCGGCGGCGTTCCTCGCGTCGCCGTTCGAGAGCGCCGCGATCCTGAATGTAGGGGGCCGGGGGGAAGTGTCGACGAGCGGGATCGGCCGCGGGAAGGGGACGACGATCGAGACCGAGCAGGTCTCGCGGATGCCCGACTCGCTGGGCCTCCTCTCCGCGCTCGTGGCCGACTACCTCGGGTACAGCGACCTCGACGACGAGTTCCGGCTGATCTCCATCTCCCCTACGGGCACCCCCTCTTTCCTCTCCGCGATGCGGGCGGTCGTGCAGGTGGCGGGCGACGGAAGCTACAAGCTGAACCCCGAGTACTTCGGCTACCACCAGGGGCGCGCCTACCTGTCGGCCCGGTTCACCGAGGTCTTCGGCCCACCGCGGGAGACGGACGCGCCGTTCGAGGACCGGCACAAGGACCTCGCGGCGTCGTTCCACGCCGTGATGGTCGAGGTCGTGCTCCAGATGGCCAAGCGCGCGCGGGAGCGGAGCGGCGAGACCCGGCTCTGTCTCGGCGGCGGCCTCGTGCAGAACTGGGCGCTCGTGGGCGAGCTGTGCGCGTCCGGGATCTTCGAGGAGGTCTACGTGCCGCCGGCGCCGGGCGACGACGGCACGGCGCTCGGGGCGGCGCTCCATCTCTACCACTGCGGGATGAGGAAGCCCCGGAAGGGCGGGATCCTCCGCGCCGACTTCGGCCCGTCCTACCGGGAGTCCGAGATCGCGGAGGAACTCGCGCGCCTGAAGCTCCGGGCCGAGCGGCCGGCGGCGCTCGCGACGGCGGCGGCGGAGCGGATCCGCGCGGGCCAGATCGTGGGCTGGTTCGAGGGGGGCGCGGAGTTCGGGCCGCGCGCGCTCGGCCACCGGAGCATCCTCGCGGACCCGACGAATCCGGGGACGCGGCCGCGGCTGCTCGCGTCGGTGAAGGCGCGGTCGGAGTTCCACCCGTTCGGCCTCTCGGTCGCACGCGAGGCGATGGCGGATCTCTTCGAGAGCCCGCAGGACTCGCCGTTCCTCGAGCGGACCGCGCGGCTGCTGCCGGGCGCCGTGAAGAAGCTGCCGGCGGTGGTGGCGCAGGGGTTCACGCGCGTGCACACGGTGGCGCGGGACCGGGATCCGCTCTTCTACGAGCTCTTGGTGGAGGTCGGGAAGCGCTCGGGCGTGCCGGCGGTCCTGAACACGTCGCTGAACGAGCCGGGCCGTCCGATGGCGACGACGCCGCGCGACGCGATCGGGAGCCTCTACACAACCGGCCTCGACGCGCTGGCGATCTCCCCCTTCCTCCTCTCGAAGGGTTTATCCCATAGCCCCGGGGGCCGGCGCAACTCGTTGCCGTAGAGCGGCTTATGGCGCCGAACTGCGGCATTGGGGTCCGCACTCTCGGCGTCGTGCGAGGGGCGAACGCGGCCTCCGTGCAAGGACCGGTTGAAACGTCCGGCGCGCCTTGGCCGTCCCGGCCCGCGTGGTATTGTCAGCGCATGGCCGAGGCGATGCCGTCGTTCGTGAACCGCAACGTGATGATGCGCTGCGTGAAGCCCTATCCCACGGCGCGGAACCACGTGTACACGGGGAGGCTGCTCGGCTACGACGGCCACTTCGTGACGATCGACGGGATCGTCCTGCACTTCGGCCACCCGAGCGTGGACGACCCGACGGGCGGCCTCACGCGGTCGCCGCGGGCGGTGCGCTGGGTGGCGCTGCAGCGGATCGAGTACATCCGCGAGCTGCCGAAGGGCGTCGACGTGTTCGAGCCGGCGAACGTGAAGGTCGGCAGCCAGGGTTCGCTCGAGATCGACGCGCTCTCCCGCCCCGACCTCCTCCCGGAGTAGGCCCGTCAGGACGGCGGGCGGACCTGCGCCATCATCGGGTCCCTCCACGACCGCCGGTAGGGGCCGTAGTCCGCCACGATCTCCTCCTTCGGCGGCGCCCGCGACAACGGCTCCGACGGCTCGCACGCGTAGATCACGTGCGCCTCGCCCTTCAGCCGCTCGGCCACCAGCTTCCGCGCGTTCGCCTCCGAGAAGGCGCGCACGTGGAACGTCCACGTCCACGGGTCGCCGTCCCGCTCGACGAAAAGGCTCAGCCGGAACCAGCGCAGCTTGCTCATGAAACGGGAGGGGCGGGGGGAACCCGGCCGCCGCCCGGACGTCGCGGCCTGCCCCCGGAACCCCCTGTCATCCGATCTCTTTGAGCGCCTCGCGGTGCGCGGCGATCACCTTGTCCAGGTCCGCGCGTTCGTGCGCGAGCGATACGAAGAAGGCCTCGAACTGCGAGGGCGGCAGGTAGACGCCGCGCTTGAGCATCGCCCGGTGCCAGCGCGCGAAGCGCTTCGTGTCGCACGCCTCCGCGTCCGCGAGGTTCCGGACGGGCGTCGTCGTGAAGAACACGGTCATCATCGAGCCCACGCGCTGCACCGTCACCGACGGGTGCCGCAACCCCTCCCCGAGGTACCGGCCCTTCTCCTCGAGCGCCTCGTACGCCTTCTCGTCCAAGGGCCCGATCGTCGCCAAGCCCGCCTCCATCGCGAGCGGGTTGCCCGAGAGCGTGCCGCCCTGGCTCACGCGCATCCCGAGCGGCGCCACGTGCTCCATGAACCTCCGCTTCCCGCCGAACGCGCCCACCGGCAGCCCGCCGCCGATCGTCTTGCCCATCGTGGTCAGGTCGGGCATCACGCGGAAGAGCTCCTGCGCCCCTCCGCGCGCGACGCGGAACCCCGTGATCACCTCGTCGAGGATGAGACACGCGCCGAAGCGCGAGCACGAATCGCGGAGCCCCTCCAAGAACCCCGGCACCGGGGGCACGCAGCCCATGTTGCCCGCGACCGGCTCCACGATCACCGCCGCGACCTCGTGCGCCTTCAGCAGCTCCCCCGCCGCCGCCGCGTCGTTATAGGGCGCGACCAGCGTGAGCTTCGCCACGTCCGCGGGCACGCCCGGCGAGTCCGGCCGGCCGAGCGAGAGCGCGCTCGACCCCGCCGCGATCAGGAAGGGATCCGCGTGGCCGTGCCAGCAACCCGCGAACTTCACGATCTTGTCGCGGCCCGTCACGCCGCGCGCGAGCCGGATCGCCGACATCGTCGCCTCGGTGCCGGAGTTCGTGAAGCGCACGAGCTCGACCGAGGGCACGCGGTTGCAGACGACGCGCGCGAGCTTCGTCTCGTGCTCGGTCGTCGCGCCGAAGCTCGTGCCCTTGGCCGCCGTCTCCGCGATCGCGCGCACGACGTCCCTGTGCGCGTGGCCGCGGATCAGCGGCCCCCAGCTCATCACGAGGTCGACGTACTCGTTGCCGTCGATGTCCCGCACGTGCGCGCCCTCGCCCGCGGCGAGCACGGGCGGGTCGCCGCCGACGGGGCCGAACGCGCGCGCGGCGGAACTGACCCCGCCGGGAAGGTAGCGCTGCGCCTCGGCGAACGCCTCGCGCGACCTAGGAAGCATCGAGGATCTCCTGGGCGCCCTCCTCCTCGAGCCGCGCGGCGACGACCGCGCCGAGCACGCCCGGGTCCCCCCCGACCCCCTCCGCCTCCACGATCCGACTGCCGTCCGTGGCGGCCACGACCCCGCGCAGCTTCAGGTGGTGCCCCTCGGACACGCAGAGCGCCCCCACCGGCACGCTGCATCCGCCGCCGAGCACGTGCAGGAGCTCGCGCTCCGCGTGCGCGCAGCGGCCGGTCAGGTCGTCGTGAAGCGCCTGCGCCGCGGCGACGACGTCGGCGCGGTTCGCGCGCGCCTGGATCGCGAGCGCGCCCTGCGCCGGCGCCGGCAGGAAGTCGAGGAGCTCGGTGATCGCGTCCTTGCGGCCGAGCCGGCGGAGACCCGCGGCCGCGAGCACGATCGCATCGACCGCGCCCTCCTGCACCCGCTTCAACCGCGTGTCCACGTTGCCGCGGAGCGCGACGATCTCGAGGTCCGGGCGGCGGCGCAGGAGCAGCGCCCTCCGGCGGAGGCTCGCGGTGCCGACGCGCGCGCCCTTCGGGAGGTCGCCGAGCTTCGGCCCGGCCGAGACCAGCGCGTCGTGCCAGTCCTCGCGGGGCGGGACGGCGGCGATCACGAGACCCGGCGTGTCCTCGGTCGGCAGGTCCTTCAGGCTGTGGACGGCGATGTCGATCGTGCCGTCCCGCAGCGCCTCCTCGAGCTCCAGCGTGAAGAGGCCCTTGCCGCCGAGCTCCGGGACGGGCCGGTCGGTCTCCTTGTCGCCGCGCGTGGTGATCTGGTGGAGCGTGACGTCGTGGCCGAGCCCGCGGAGGAGCTCCGCGACGAGCGTCGACTGGGCGCGGGCCAGCTGGGATCCGCGGGTACCGAGGACGAGCCTCACGTCCCGCGCACGATAGCACGGACGTACAGGGCCAAGACAGCGGCCGCGGCGAGCGCGAGCGCCGCCCGGAGCGCCGTCCGGCCCCGGGTGCGCCCCTGAGGCTCCGGGAGCCGCCCGTCCCACGGGCGGTCCACGCCCTTCGTCCAGACGAGGCCGGGCTTGGGCGACACGACCGCCTCGCCGGCGATCACCTCCAAGGGACCGAGGAGCGCCTCGGCGCGCTTCCGCTTCGCCTTCTCGACGAGCAGGGCAAGCGTCGCGTTGTCGTCCCACTCGCCGTCGACGGGCATGCCGAGCCAGAGCGTCTTCTCGTCGAGCCACGCCGCGACCGCGCGGCCTCGCCACGTGAGGATGCCCTCGCCTTCGCGGGTCGCGACGCCGTCCCAGACGCACTCGTCGAGGAAGAGCCCCTCGAAGATGTCCGTCGCGACGCAGTCGGCGCCGCGCACGGTCTCGCCGCCGCGCGCCGCCCGGATCACGAGATCGTCGCCCTCGCGGGTCGGCGTGCCCACCGAGAGCGCGGCGCGCACGAGCTTCGATCCCGTCTCGTCGCGCACACCGACCGACAAGGGCCGCAGCGCGAACGTGTTGTCGGCCGCAAGGTTGTCCGGCTCCGCGATCGAGAGCGTGCCCGCGAACGGGATCTCGTAGCCCTTGCCCGTCTCGACCCTAGCGCCGTTCACGGTCACCTCGCGCGGCCCGCCGTCGGTCGCCACGGCGAACCAGATCCTCCCGGCCTTCACGTCGATCGCGTCGATGCCCGTGTTGTCGCCGTCCGCCGCGCGGCCGACGACGACGTACCCCTCCCCCTCGACCCCTTCCCGGTTCGTCGCGAGGACGCGCAGATCCGCGGACGGCATCGACGCCGCGGCCTCGAGGAGTGCGCCGCTCGCGTCGCGCACTCGGGCCTTCCCCATCCGCGCGATCTCCGCGTCGGTGGCCTCGAGCGCCGTGCGCCCATCCGCGCGGCGCGCGTGCATGTGCGCGCCCACGTCGCGCACGACGTAGATCGACGATTCCCCGCGCGTCGCGAGCGCGGGCTCCGCGGCGCCGAGCGAGAGCAGCGCGACCGCCGCGCACTCGAGGAGGAGCAGCAGGTCGATCCGCCGCCGGGGGGCGGAAGGCGCCTCCGCGACGGCGCGCCAGAGTTGGAGGGAGGGCCAGACCACCTCGCGCGGGCGGCGCCTTAACCGGTCGAGAAGGATGAGGAGCGCGAGGAGAAGGAGGCCAAGGAGCGCCCACGGCGCGTCGAAGGTCATTGGGCCCCCACCACGATCCGCTCGACCGCGACGATCAGGTCGCCCTCCGGCGCGACGCGGTTGAGGCGCGCGCCGTGGCGCGCGGCGAGCGCCTCGCGATCCTTCAGGAACGCCTCCGCGGCCGCGCGGAACCGCTCGCGCCCGTGGGCGTCGAGGCGCACGTCGAGGACCTCGCCGGTCTCGGCGTCGCGCACCTTGAACCCCTCTCCCGCGGGCACCCTCACCTCCTCGTTCGCGACGACGTGCGCGATCACGACGGCGTCCGCGCGGCGGCGGAGCGCGGCAACGGCGCGGGCGGCCGGCTCCGCCTCGTAGAGGTCCGAGAGGACGACCGCGGTGCGGCGGCCGGTGCCGAGCGGGGGCGCGCGCTCGACCGCCGCGGGGAGATCGGCGACGCCGTCGTGCGGAACCTTCTCGAGCGCCTGGAGCAATTCCGGGAACCGCTCGGCCGCCGTGATCCACGGCGACGCGCCGCGGCACGACGTGCACGCGACGCGCGCGCCGGCCGCGAGGCCGAGCCAGCCGAGCGCGGCCGCGAGCCGGAGCGCGGCCTCGTCCTTGCCGAAGGCGGCCATGGACGCCGAGCGGTCGAGCACGAGCAGGAGGTGCGCCTCCTTGGGCGCCTCGAACTCCTTCACGACGAGCGTCTCGAGGCGGGCGTAGGCGTTCCAGTCGATCGTTCTCGCCTCGTCGCCACTGGCGTAGGGCCGGTGGCCGGCGAACTCGACGCGACCGCCGCGCTCGACGAGCGGGGAGCGCCCGGCGCCGCCGCGGCCGGCGAGCGCCTTTGCCACGAGGCGCTTCAGCACCTCGAGCCGCCGCCGGAACTCCTCGTCGAAGACCATGCTCATGGGAAACGGCGCCCGCGGGCGCCGGCCCGCCATTGTGCACGAGGGCAGGGATGCAAGGGGGCTCCGGGGGCGACGGTACCGGCTCGACGGACCCGACGGCCCCCGCCGCCTCCGCGCCGGGCCCTCGCTCCGGGAGGCTCAACGGGTCCTTCCGCTGTCTTGGGATTGTTGCGACGTCACGTGGCACTGGGGGCGTGGCACCTCCCTCCCCGGGGCGGCGCGCCGGGCCGGCGCGCGGACGGCGTGCGAACATCTGCCGCCCCGCCGAGATCGGGGTGGTCGGGCGGGCGCCTCGCGGTCCGCGGTGTGCGACCATCCGCCGCCCGGCGTGCCGGTGCGGCAGGTTTCGACGGGGTCGGCGGCCCTGACGGTTCATTCCATCTGTTCATACAGCACGGATCCGACAGGATCCCCGTCACGCTCCGGGCCCGGGCAGTGGCGTCCCCCCCTTCCCACGCGTGAGCCGTGGTTTGCCGCCCACCTCCGGGCGTTTGCTTCCCCGCACGGCGCTCCATCGGCTTCTCCGTTGACACCTGCCGGCGACACACCGAACCCGAGGTGACGCGGCTCCCGACGTACGGGAGGTGGCAGATTCGCGTCGATGCCGCTGGTCCGACAAGCCCTCGCCGACTACGAACGGCTGCCCGAGCACGTCCGGGCGGACTTCGTCGGGGGTGCGCTCGTGACGGCGCTGGCCCCGAGATCGCAGGGTTCGTCGTGATCCGCGCGAGGAGCGCGGCCTCGTCGGGTGCCTTCGGGGCCATGCCGGCAGCTGCCGGGCTTCTACGTCGCGTAGCGCGGGCCGCCGCCCCAGCCGAGGATGCGGCGCAGGCGGCCGTAGTACGACACGAGGCCGAGCCGGATGAACACGAACGGCTTCTCCGCGCGGCGCACGTGCACCTGCTCCGCCGCCTCGAACTGTCGCGACACCTGGCCGTCCACCACCACGCGGCCCGCCTGCTCCTTGCCGTGCAGCCGGAACTCCAGCGCCTGCTGCGCCGGCACCACCAGCGGCCGCTGCGACAGCGTGTGCGCGCAGAGCGGCGTGATCACGATCGCCTCGAGATCGTGGTCGAGGAGCGGCCCGCCCGCGGCGAGGCTGTACGCGGTCGAACCCGTCGGCGTCGCGACGACCACGCCGTCGCCCGCGTACGCGAACGCGTCCTCGCCACCGATCCGGCACGACATGTGGAACACGCGCCCGCTCTGCACGCCCGTGAGCACGACGTCGTTCAGCGCGTCGTAGCTCCACTCGCCGACGCTGGCGGTGAGCCGCATCCGCTCCTTCAACTCGAACTGCCCGTCGCGCACGCTGTCGAGCGCATGGTCGAGTTGGCGCAGCTCGATCTCCGTCAGGAACCCGAGCCTGCCGAAGTTCACGGCGAGCGTCGGGAGCGGCCGGTCCCCCATCCGCCGCGCGGCGGAGAGGATCGCGCCGTCGCCGCCGAACACGAGCGCCCACTTCGCGTCGACCTGCGACAGGTCGAGCGCGCCCTCGAGGTCGACCGCGACGACGCCGAAGTCCTCCTCGAGCCGCGCGCGGCACGCCGCGACCGCGTCCCTTACCCCCGCCTTCTTCGTGTTCCCGAGGACGACGACCGGTCCCATCCCCCAAGCCCCCCTACTTCAAGGCCGCGCGCCGCGCCTCCGCCTCGCACCGCTCCGCGATCTGCGCGGCGCCGAGCCCGTAGCGCCCGAGGAGATCGTCCCGGCTTCCATGCTCGATGAACCGGTCCGGCAGCCCGATGCGCGCGATCCGCACCCGGCCGCCGCCCACCGCCTCGAGCACCGCCGACCCGAAGCCGCCCATGAGCGCGTGGTCCTCGACGGTCACCACCAGCGGGTGCCGCGACGCGAGCTCCTCGAGCGCATCGGCGTCGAGCGGCTTGGCGAACCGCGCGTTGACGACCGTCGCCTCGATCCCCGCCGCCCGGAGCATCTCCGCCGCGTCGAGCGCCGCGGGCACGACCGCGCCGTACGCGACGATCGCCATGTCCTCGCCCTCGCGGAGCAACGCGCT
>DASUGR010000133.1:0-4537 GCA_036273915.1 Planctomycetota bacterium
GTAGACGTTGTTCGTCTGGAAGGCGAAGTTCGTCTTGTTGATGTCGAGCCACCCGTCGCCGTCCATGTCCACCGACGACGCGCCCATGCCCGCGAGATCCTCGCCGGAGTCGGACAGCGCGACGCCGAGCTCCTGCGCGCACTCGCGGAACGTGCCGTCCCGCTGGTTCAGGAAGCAGAAGGAGGGGACCGAGTCGTTCGCGACGTAGAGGTCGGGCCAGCCGTCGTTGTCGAGGTCGGTGAAGAGCGCCTGGAAGCCGTAGAGCGGCCCCCCCTTGTCCTCGGGCCGGAAGATCCCGCTCTTCCCGGTCACGTCCTCGAAGCGGATCGCCCCGTCGCGCCCGCCGAGGCCCCGGTAGAGGTGGTCCTGCTGGCCGGGCAGCCCCTTCGGGCCGCAGTAGACGAGCAGGTGCTGCCACGTGCACACGCGCGCGTTCTCGATGCTCCCGTCCGGCCGCCGCTTCACCTCGGGCGCCTCGCGCATCCACTTGAAGAGGTCGGCGTAGTTCGTGACGTAGAGGTCGAGGATGCCGTCGCGGTCGTAGTCGCCCGCCGAGACCCCGTTGGACCACTCCCACTTGCCGCGCTCCGCCGGGCCGGCGACGCCGGCATCGAGGGCGACGTTCCTGAAGTGCCCCGTGCCGTCGTTCACGAAGAGGCGGTTCGGGCCGAGGGCGCAGACGACGAGGTCCTCGTCGCCGTCGTTGTCGAGATCCGCGGCGCAGGCCCCGAAGGCCCACGCGTCGTCCTCCACGCCGCGCTCCTTCGCCTCGTCCCTGAACGTGCCGCCCGGCTGCTGGATGTAGAGCGCGCTCCGCGGCCGGTCCTCTCCCTTGTAGAACTGGTCGCGGTAGGGCCCCTCGAGCCAGTTGCCGTTCGGGATGTAGACGTCGAGGAGCCCGTCCTTGTTCGCGTCGATCACGGCCGCGCCCGGCCCGACGGCCTCCATGATCAGCTCCTTCTGGCGGAGCTTGCCGCTGCCGTTCGGGAGCGTGATCCCCCGCGCCGCCGCCTCCTCCGTGAACCAGGGCTCTTCGCCGACGGGCGCCGGCGCGGGGGCCGCGGCGGCCGGCGCGGGGGCCGCGACCGGGTCCCCTCCCGCCGTGCCGGTCGCGGCCGGCAGCGGCTCCTCGGAACCGCACGAAAAGAGGAGGCAGAGCCCCGCGACGAAGAGGCTCGAACGGGCGTTCATCCGGCGCATTCTACGGGGGCTCGTGGCGGACGCCCGCGGCCCCCCCCGCCCCTTCCCCGGGCCCCATCCCCTCCCCGTCCCGAGGAAGCCGAAATCCTGTCCGCCCCGGAAAGGACAATCCCCCTTCGCGACTCAGGACTACCAGAAATGGGGTCACGAGCCGATGACACCACTAGCGGTTGTAGGTTTCCGGCGTTTGCCGGGGGTACGCACGAGGACGACGACGATGAAGATTGAACGACGCTTCACGCAGGCTGGCAAGGACCCCTATGACGGCTTGAGGTTCGTCGAGCGAACCTCGCGGATCGTCGAACCGGACGGTCGCGTCGTCTTCGAGTGCGAGGGCGTTCTCGTGCCGGATTCGTGGAGCCAGGTCGCGACCGACGTCCTCGCGCAGAAGTACTTCCGCAAGGCCGGCGTGCCTTCTCGCGTACGCAGGGTCTCCGAGAAGGGCGTGCCGCAGTGGCTCTGGCGCTCGGTGGCCGACGAGGAGGCGCTCGCGAAGCTTCCGGCCGAGAAGCGACTCGGCATGGAGAAGGACTGCCGGCAGGTATTTCACCGCCTCGCGGGCTGTTGGACCTACTGGGCGTTCAAGGAGGGGTACTTCGACACGCACGACGACGCGCGCGCCTACTACGACGAGATGTGCGCGATGCTCGTGCGCCAGATGGCGGCGCCCAACAGCCCGCAGTGGTTCAACACCGGCCTCCACTGGGCGTACGGCATCAACGGCCCCGCGCAGGGCCACATGTTCGTCGACCCGCGCACCGGCAAGGTCGTTCGCAGCAAGGATGCCTACTCGCGCCCGCAGCCGCACGCGTGCCAGCCATGGGACGCGACCGTGAGCACGCCCAAGGGCCCGATCCCGATCGGCGAGATCGTCGAGAAGAACCTCGTTAACCTCGAGATCTTCGACCGCGACGGCAAGACGAAGGTCGTCGCCGTGAAGGCGAACGGCACGAAGCCGGTGATCCGGGTCGTGCTGGACGACGGGGATCACATCGAGTGCACGCCCGATCATCGCGTCTGGGCCGCGGACGGCCGCAAGGCCCACGCATGGATCGACGCCGGGAAGCTGCGCGCGGGCATGACCCTCCTGAAGGTACAGGTCGCGGCATTCGCAGGCGCCGGCGCGGGTGCGCCCAACGACGCGACGGACAGGAAGATCGCGCGGATCGAGCTCGTCGGGCTGGTGCCCGTCTACGACATCCAGACGGCGAGCGGCAACTATCTGTCGAACGACGTGGTCGTCCACAACTGCTTCATCAGCAGCGTGCGCGACGACCTCGTCGGCGACGGCGGCATCATGGACCTCTGGGTCCGCGAGGCGCGCCTCTTCAAATACGGGAGCGGCACGGGGACCAATTTCAGCGCGCTGCGCGGCGAGAATGAGCCGCTCTCCGGCGGCGGCAAGAGCAGCGGCCTCATGAGCTTCCTGAAGATCGGCGACCGGGCTGCCGGCGCGATCAAGTCGGGCGGCACCACGCGCCGCGCCGCCAAGATGGTCATCTGCGACATCGACCATCCCGACATCGAGTCCTTCATCAACTGGAAGGTGCACGAGGAGCAGAAGGTCCTCTCGCTCGTCGCGGGCTCGCGGCTCGCCGAGCGCCACCTGAACGCGGTCCTCCGCGCCTGCGCCGGATCGGAGGGGGTGCAGGGGGACGACCGGTTCCTCCCGGCGAGGAATCCCGCGCTCAGCAAGGCGATCGCGGACGCGCGCTCCGCGGAGATCGCGGAGAACTACATCCGCCGCGTGCTCCAGCTCGCGCGGCAGGGGTTCACCGAGATCGAGTTCCCGACCTACAACACGAACTGGACGTCGGACGCCTACCTCACGGTCTCCGGCCAGAACAGCAACAACTCGGTCCGCGTGCCGAACCCGTTCCTCGAAGCCGTCGAGCGCGACGATTCCTGGCAGCTCGTCCGGCGCACGGACAACCGCGTCGCCAAGACGCTCGCGGCGCGCGAGATCTGGGAGCAGATCGCCGAGGCGGCATGGGCCTGCGCCGACCCGGGACTCCAGTTCGACACGACGATCAACGAGTGGCACACCTGCCCGGCCGACGGCCGCATCCGCGCGTCGAACCCCTGCAGCGAGTACATGTTCCTCGACGACACGGCGTGCAACCTCGCGTCGCTGAACCTCATGAGGTTCGCCGACCCCGTGACCGCGCGCTTCGACGTCGACGCGTTCCGCCACGCCTGCCGCCTCTGGACGATCACGCTCGAGACGTCGGTCGTGATGGCGCAGTTCCCGAGCCGCGAGATCGCGCGCCGGAGCTTCGACTACCGGACGCTCGGCCTTGGCTACGCCAACCTCGGCACCTACCTCATGGTCGCGGGCGTCCCCTACGACTCCGACCGCGCCCGCGCGATCGGCGGCGCGATCACCGCGATCCTCACCGGCGAGAGCTACGCGATGAGCGCCCGCATGGCCTCCGAGGTCAAGCCCTTCCCCGCCTACGCGCGCAACCGCGACGCCATGCTCCGCGTCGTCCGCAACCACCGGCGCGCCGCGTACAACGCCCCGCCGTCCGACTACGAGGGGCTCTCGATCCTGCCCGTCGGGATCGACCCGCGCCACGCCCCGAACTACCTCCTCGAGGCAGCGCGGAAGGCATGGGACGAGGCGCTCGCGCTGGGCGAGAAGCACGGCTTCCGGAACGCGCAGACGACCGTCATCGCGCCCACGGGCACGATCGGCCTCGTGATGGACTGCGACACGACGGGGATCGAGCCCGACTTCGCGCTCGTGAAGTACAAGAAGCTCGCGGGCGGAGGCTACTTCAAGATCATCAACGAGTCGATCCCGCCCGCGCTCAAGCGGCTCGGCTACACGTCGGCGCAGATCGACGAGATCATCCGCTACTGCCGCGGCGCCGGCAGCCTCAAGGACTCCCCGCACGTCAACCACGGGACGCTCGCGGCGCGGGGCTTCACGGACGACATGATCGCCTGCATCGAGAAGGCGCTGCAGGGCACGTTCGACCTCTCGTTCGTGTTCAACGAGAACACGCTCGGGAAGGAGAACGTCCGCGCGAAGCTGGGCATCGACGAGGACCGGCTGCAGGAGGCGAACTTCAACCTCCTCGATGCCCTCGGGTTCACCGCCGAGGAGATCCGCGCGGCCAACGACTACTGCCTCGGGACCATGACGATCGAGGGCGCCCCGCACCTGAAGGAGGAGCACTACCCGATCTTCGACTGCGCGAACCGCTGCGGGCGCAAGGGGAAGCGCTCCCTCTCGACCGAGGCGCACATCCGCATGATGGCGGCGGCGCAGCCGTTCATCTCGGGCGCCATCTCGAAGACCATCAACATGCCGAACGACGCCACGGTCGAG
>DASUGR010000134.1:0-6414 GCA_036273915.1 Planctomycetota bacterium
GGAACCCGCGGCTCGGCGATGACGAGGCGGTCCCTCCCCCAGAACGTGACGATCCTCGAGAGGTCGGCCCCCTGCGCGTCCACATGCCAGGTCACGGCCTCCTGGCTCCCGAGGACGAGCACCACGGGCCGCGAGCGCACCGTGACCCGCACGTCGACCTTCCGTTCGGGCACGTCGCGCACGTACACGACGTGCGTGTCCGGCACCGCCGACGGCCCGGGCGCCCCGTTCTCGGCAAGCCTCCGCCGCAGGTCGGCCACCTCGGCCGCGAGGGCATCGGCGTCGGCCCCCCGGCCCCCCTCCCTTCGCTCCGCCACGATGGCGTCGATCTCCCGCAAGAGCGCTTCTGCCGGATCGTCTCCGCCCCGCGCGCTCCCGGCGAGGAGCAGCAGCAAGGCGAGATGCCGCACGGCTCAGCGGTCTCGGGCGAGCACGTAGTCGGCCGCCGCGAAGAGCAGCGACCGCTCCGGGCCCTCCGGGACGCGGCGCAGCTCCCGCCGCGCCTCCTCGACGAGCGCCTCCGCCGTCTCCCGCGCCGACGCGATCGCGCCGTACTCGCGGAGGAGCGGCAGGAGCCCCTCCCGCTCCGCGCGGTCGCCGGAGAGCAGCACGCGCCGCAGCCGCTCCCGGTCCCGCGGCGTCGCCCGCTCCCGCAGGCGCAGCAGCGGCAGCGTCATCTTCGCCTTCTCGAGGTCGGTGCCGAGCGACTTGCCGACCGTCGCCTCCTCGCCCGTCAGGTCGAGGATGTCGTCGATGATCTGGAAGGCGATGCCGATCCGGCGCCCGTACTCGGCGAGCGCCCGCGACGCCTCCAGCGGCGCCTCCGCGATCTCGGCGCCGCAGCGCAGCGCCGCCGCGTAGAGCGCCGCGGTCTTGTCCTCGATGATCCGGAAGTAGGTCTCTTCCGGGAGGTCCATGTCGTTCCGGCGGTGCACCTGGAGGATCTCGCCGCGGCAGACGATGGCGACGATCTCCGCGAGGTAGCGCGACGCGAACCGGTCCTCGAGGGTCGCCGCCTCCTTGAAGCAGGTCGCGAAGAGGTAGTCGCCGAGGAGCACGGCGGTCTCGTTGCCGACGCGCCGGTTGACGGTCTCGATGTTCCGGCGGAGCGCCGACTCGTCGAGGATGTCGTCGTGCACGAGCGTGGCCGTGTGGATGAGCTCGACGATCGCGCCGACGGTGGCGTGCTCGGGCTTGAGGGGGCCGAACATGCGTCCGGCGACCAGGGTGAGCGCGGGCCGGAGCCGCTTGCCGGCGAACCGCCCGACGTGGTCCAGGAGGGCCTTCATCGCGGGGGCTTCGGCGCTGCTCATGCGCCGGATCTCGGCTTCGACCTGCGCGAGGTCCTCGCGAATGGGTTCGAGGAGGCCGGCCAGGGGGGGGATCGTCCGGAGGGTCATCAGGGCGCCAACATCCTACAGGCACCCCTCCCGGGGACGGAAGGCGAAGTCAGGGGGTCCCGGGGGCGCCGAATCCGTCCCGGTTCCGCTCCCACCAGGCCTCCCAGGCGTCGGCGCTCTCCCCCAGATCCTGCCCGGTCAGGTTCCTGAGCTGCGTGGATGCGGTCTTCCGCACGCCCGGGTTCGCGCTCCGCATGGACTTCACGAGGATCTCGACGGCTTCGCGCTTGACCTCGGCGCTCGGCGGCGCGCCCGACTTCCCCATGATCCCCCGGAGCGCCCCGACGAGCTGGGAGATGTGGGTCCGCATCCGAAGACACTCGAGGACCGTGGACGCGGCGATCACGAGAACGAGCGGGATGGCCAGCCGGTGGCCCCACGACGCGTCGAACCCCGGCGGCGGCACGAGCACGAAATAGAAGGCGAGGCCAAGGAGCAGGACGATCGCCAGGAGGGACGAGAGCGCGTTCGACACGGAAACCCCGGAAATCCTTTCTTGGCCGCATCCTGCGGCTAGAATCCTGCCGATATCGTAGCGTCCGGGGCCCCCGGACGCACTCGAGCATGGCGTACAAGATCATCGACACCTGCATCGGCTGCACGGCCTGCGCCAAGAAGTGCCCCGTGGAGTGCATCGCGGGAACGCGCAAGGAGCTGCACGTCATCGACCCCACGCTCTGCGTGGACTGCGGCCTTTGCGGGTACGTCTGCCCCGTCAACGCGATCCTCGACGACACGGGGGAGATCGCCACGCGCCTGAAGCCCAAGGAGGTCCCGAAGGCGAAGGTGGACCCGGATCTCTGCACGGGCTGCGTGTTCTGCGTGGACGTCTGCCCCTACGAGGCGCTCAGCATGGTGGACTACGACTCCGCGCCCGGCGTGAACATGGTCGCGATCGTGGACCAGGACAAGTGCATGGGGTGCGACCACCTCTGCACGAGCGTCTGCATCAAGGACGCGATCGAGCTGCACTTCGTGACGGAGGAGACCGCGTCCCAAGAGCAGCCGATCGGCGCCTGAGCGCCCGTCCGCCCCCGAGCCCCCTTCCCTTCCCCCTCCGCGAGGTCCCTCGCGCCTTCGTGGTCCCCGCCCCTACCGCCCGCCGCCCCGTCGTTGCAGCTTGAGCCCGATCAGGAACACGAGCGCCCCGATCGCAAGAAAACCGAGCTCGAGGCTCATCGCCTTCGGTCCCCCGTCGAAGCCGTAGAGGAGCCCCATCGGCAGCAGCACGAGCCCGAGGATCTGGAGCACGCGCCCGGTGTTCGACAACGTCGACGATGCTAAGTCGTCGTGCAAGAACAACGGCTGCATTCGGCCGGCTGCGACGACGCGATCCTCTTTCGCTCCTCCTCCGCGTATCGCTCCGCGGATACGCGTCGTCGTCCCTCCTTGCCTCGCGCCGTCTCGCTCGGCCTCGGTGTTTGACGCATTTGTTCTCGCACGACTCCTAACCGGCCGGCGAGCGCCAAGCCACATTCCGCCAGATTCCGCCTCTTGCGGGGACGCGAGACGAGGCGGATACTTTCGGCTTTGCGGCGGATCCTGGGCTCGCTCCTGATTCTGACGCTCCCGGCGCTCGCCGGGCCGAACGACCCCGTGATCGACTGCCCCGCGACGGTCTCCGCGCCGCGCGTGGACGGGAACCCCCAGGATCCCGCTTGGCGCGACGTCCCCCCCCGTCCCATGTCGGGGGTCGATCACGTGCATCCGCGGTTCCGCGACAACTGGACCGGGGACGACGACCTCTCCGCCACGTTCCGGGTGGTCCGATGCGGCGAGGACCTCTACCTCCTCTTCGAGGTCCGCGACGACCACACCGTGCACGAGGCGAGCCGGAGCTGGTGGGTCGGCGACTCGATCGAGGTGTTCCTGAGGACCGATCTCGCGAGCGGGGATGCCGGCGAGAGCTATACGAACGACGACTACCAGATCATCCTCATGCCCTTCTACGCTCCGCAGCGCTGGGGTGTCTGCCAGCGGGGGCCCGAGGTGCCCTATTCCCACGGGGGGCTCCGGGGGCTCGAGGTGGCGCACACGGTCGTTCCGGGGGGCTACGTCCTCGAGGCCAGGATCCCCCTCTGGCAGTTCCGCGTGCGGCCCGATGCGGACGGGCTCATCGGCTTCGACGTCGCGCTCAACGACGTCGACGATCCGGCCGCGACGGAGCAGCAGAGCTACCTGACCCTCTCCGGGAGGTTCGACCTGTTCGCGGTCCCCAGGAACTTCGCGCGCCTTCGCATCGGCCCGTGGCCTCCCCCCTCCCCCGCGCCCCTTCCCCTGAAGGCACGCTTCGCCGACTGGCTCGGCGTCGCGATGGGCCTTGTCGCCGTGGTGCTCCTCGCGCTCCTCGCGCGGCGGATCGTGCGCGCGATCTCCAAGCGCACGCGCGTGGGCGCCGCGTCCGCGGCCGCCGGGTTCCTGCTCGCGGCGGGCCTCTGCGCGCTCGCCCCGAGGCTCGCCGCGGCCATCGATGCGCGCGCCGCGAAGAAGACCTGGGCGGGGGAGGTCGAGGAGGCCTCCGCGATCGCCCGCACGTGCCTCGATCTCGACCGGAGCCCCGAGGCGGAAGCGCGCGCGGAGCACCTCGTCGCGCTCCTCCGCGACGGGCAGGCGGCCATCCGGCCCGCGTACGAGTACCGCACTGTGCCGACGCGCGCCGACGCGCTCCGCGGACCGCCCTCGGCCGACGCGCCCGGGCCGACGCACTTCGGCGTGTCGGTCCCCGCCGGCGAGAGGCGCGCCTTCCCGCTTCCCGGGGTCCTCGCGCCCGCGAGGATCCGGCTCGACCTCTCGCTGCCGCTCGTCGACGAGCGTGCGCCCGCGGGTAGCCCTGCCGTCGAGGCGCACCTCGACCTCGCTTCGGGCGCCTCGCTCGTGGCGACGACGGAGCTCGCCCCGCACCCCCACCTCTTCTTCGACCTCTCGGAGCACAAGGGGGCGCCGCTGCGCGTGCTCGTCGTGCGCAGCCGCCTGCCGTCGCAGCCGCTCCTGGTCGACGCCCTCTACGCCGAGGGCGAGCGCGGCACATGGTCCGCGCTCCCGCTCTGCCACGTGGCGCAGGCGGGCGTGCCGCTCGACGTCTGGCAGGACCGGCCGCTGTCGCGCATCCTCCCCGTGCCGAGGGGGGGCACGGCGGTGATCGCGCTCCCGGACGGGCTCCTCGGCGACCGGATCTGGCTCGCGCTGCGCGCTCCCGGCGCGGACCCCACGCTGGCGGGCGGCACCGACGCGGTCTCGTTCCGCGTCCGCTACACCGACGGGCAGCCCGGCCCCGAGGTGCACCTCGGCGGACGCGATCTCGCGGGCGCGGACCCGGACGCGGTCGGCCCCATGGACATCGCGCTCCGGTGGGAGGACGCCGGCCGTCAGCCGCTCGTCTACACGCTGCACGCGGCGGATCTCGACCCCTCGCGAGCGGTCGCCGCCGTCGAGGTCAAGGACCTCGGCACGCTGCCGTCGCTCTCCGTCGCCGCGCTCACGCTGGGCCGCCAGGTCTCCCCGACGCCCCCGGCCGCCTCGGGGCTCCGGCTCGAGGGCACGCGCCTCTTCCTGCGCGAGGAGGAGCGCGCGCGGCTCCGGTCGCTCGGCTTCTCCGTGCGCTCGCCGCGCGGGCTCACGCGCACGACCGGAAGCGCCGGCGAGGTGCCGGTCCCGCTCGATCTCGCGTTCGGCCAGGGCGAGACGGGCGCGATCGAGGTCCTCCTGCCGGGCACGCCGTGGCTGCAGGCGATCGCGCGGCGCGACGCGGCCTTCGCGGGCGGCGCCGCGCTCCTGCTCGCGTTCGCGGGCGTCATCGCGGGGGCATCGATCCTCGGGAAGGCGCGCCGGCTCCGCGTGAAGATGCTCGTCGCGCTCACGGCCGCGAGCGTGGTGCCCCTCGTGTTCCTCGTCGTCTCGCTGACGCGCATCCTCGACCTCGCGGCGGAGGAGGAGCTCCGCGGCGCGACGCTCGGCGCCCTCACGAGCGCCAGCGACCGGATCTCGGCCGCGAAGGCGAAGGCCCGCGACCTCGCGTTCAACGCGGCGCGGGACCTGCTCTCCCCCGCCTACGCGGCGGATCCGGAGGCGTTCGAGCGTCGCGCGCTCTTCAACCGCGAGAAGATCGAGGCCCAGGGTGCGTTCCTCCGCCTTCCGGAGCTCGACGCGCACCGACCCACGCGGCTCGGCCGGGCGGCCTTCTTCGACACGCTGTCGGGTCCCGGTCTCTACTGGACCCCCTGGGACGGGCTCGTCGCGATCGGCTTCGCGCGCACGGCCGACCAACGCCGTTGCGTCGTCGGCCTCCCGGCGGCCCGTCTCGTCGCCGACGTGCCGCCTGGCACCACGGTCGTGCTCTCCTCGCCCGCGGGCGAAACGCTCGCCTCCACCGGCCCCGTGCCCGACCAGCTGCTCGGGCCGAGCGGGCGCGAGCGCGGGCGCGCGCTCTTCGAGGAGACGCTCCGCCTCGGCCGCCCGGTCTACGAGCCGCGCGCCGCCGCCGGGGGCGAGCCGGTCGCCGCCGCGCACGCGCTCGTGCTCGAGGGAAGCACGCCCCTGGCGCTCCTCGGCGTCTACCGCCCGCGCGCCGCGACCGACGAGGTGAAGGCCTCGACGCTCCGCACCCTCCTCGTCTCCACGCTCGCCGCGCTCCTGCTGGTCGCGATCGTCGGCGGAACGCTCGTCGACCGCGTCACGCAGCGCCTCCAGCGGGTGACCCGCGCCGCGCGCGCGATCGCCGCGGGGGACCTCGGCACGCGCGCGCCGGTGGAGGAGGAGGACGAGGTCGGCCGCCTCGCGCTGTCGTTCAACACGATGGCCGACGCTCTCGACGACCGCGTGCGCCAGCTCACCGAGCTGCAGCGCGGGCTCCACGAGCTGACCGCGGCGCTGGACCGCACGGAGGTCGCGCGCGCCGCCTGCTCGCTCCTCGCGCGCGCGACGGGGGCGGCCTCGGTCCAGCTGGCCGTGCTCGACGCGACCGGCGAGGGGCTCGAGCCCCTGCACCGGCGCGGCGACGGCGACGGCCGCCCGCTCG
>DASUGR010000135.1:0-30921 GCA_036273915.1 Planctomycetota bacterium
AGGGCGTGCGGGCGACGCGCGACGCGCTGCTCGCGGCGGTACGCGGCGCCGTCGCCGAGGAGGCGGACCGCGCGGCGGCCGCGGTGCTCGACGCGTTCGCGCCCTTCCACGACTTCTACAGGAGCCGGCGGCAGGCGGCGGAGGCGCTGCGGCAGAAGGCGCTCGAGCTCACGGCCGAAGTGGAGGCCTTCCAGAAGGGCCTCGAGGGGTCATGACGGGGGGTTCCGGGGGCCGCGTGGCGAAGACGGCGGTCGTGCTCCTCTCCGGCGGCCTCGACTCCGCGGTCGCGGGCGCGTGGGCGCGCGCCGAAGCGTACGCGGTCGTCGCGCTCACGGTCGACTACGGGCAGCGCCACCGCGCCGAGATCGAGGCCGCGCGCCAGGTGGCCCGCTGGCTCGGCGCGAGGGAGCACGTGGAGCTCAAGGTGGATCTCCGCGCCGTGGGGGGCTCGGCGCTCACGTCGGCCATCCCGGTGCCGCGAGAGGGGCCCGGGAAGGGCATCCCGGTCACCTACGTCCCGGCGCGCAACACGCTCTTCCTCGCCCTCGCGCTCGGTCTCGCGGAGGCGCGTGGGGCCGACGCCATCGTGATCGGGGCGAACCGGATCGACTTCTCGGGGTATCCCGACTGTCGGCCGGAGTTCCTCGAGGCGTTCTCCCGGGTCGCCGAGACGGGCACGAAGGCGGGGGTGGAGGGGCGCGCGCCGCGGATCCTCGCGCCGCTGATCGACCTGCCCAAGGAGGGCATCGTCCGGCTCGGGGAGCGGCTCGGCGTGCCCTTCGGCGACACGCTCTCCTGCTACGATCCCGACCCCCGAGGGCGGCCCTGCGGGGCCTGCGACGCGTGCATCCTGCGTCGCAGGGGGTTCGCCGCGGCCGGCGTCGCCGACCCCGCAGCGCCGCCTCCGCGGTGACCCGCCGCTCCTCGCGTCGTCGCCGCCGTCGCCCCATCTTCGGGGTGTCGCCTGCCCCTCCGGTGTCGCGGTGCGCCGGCGCAACGGTCGACCCCCGGATTCCGGTACCGCTCAAAACCCTCGAATTCTTCGGTTTTCAGGCGTTTCGCTATTTGATGCTGTCCTCAGGCTCTGCTAAAACGCGACGGCATTGGGGTGCCCAGCACCAGTAAACGCGAGTTTCCAGTCGATTTGGAGGATCCCATGAAGAAGAAGGCGGCGGCCAAGGGCCGCGAGACGCTCGTGGTCGGGAGCAAGGTCAAGGGCTATATCAAGTCCAAGAAGTTCAAGTGCTCCGGTGAGCTCCTCGATGCGCTCAGCGACACCATCCGCAAGAGCCTCGACGGCGCGATGAAGCGCTGCGAGGGCAACAAGCGCTCGACGGTGCGTCCCGTCGACCTCTAGTCTTCGCAAACGTCCGCGGCGGCCGGGCCATATGCGGGCTCGCGCCGCCGCGGTCGTTTTTCGTGCCGGCCGCGCGCGCCGCGTGATAATGGCCGCGATGCGCCGGCTCCCGCTCCTCCTCCTCCTCGCCCCCGCGACCGTCGCCGTCGCGGACGACATGTTCCCGCTGCGCCTGCAGGCGTTCGAGGAGGCGCGCGCGTTCACGCTCGAGGCCGGCGGGCAGGCGCGGGTCTATCCCGCGCTCGAGGCCCTCGTCGCGACCGGCGACGTCCGCGCCGTCGCGCCGATCGCCTCCTACCTGCTCGAGACGATCACCAGCGAGCGGCGTCTCTTCGAGGACCTGCGGAACATCCAGAAGCAGCTCGCGGAGGCAGCGTCGCGCGCGGAAGCCATCGACAAGGAGCTCACGCAGCTCGATCTCAAGGAGAAGGCGGGCGATCGCACCGTCGGCCCCTCGATCGAGGAGCGCAAGAGCGAGCGCGCGATGCTCGCGCGGCAGGCCGATCACCGCGCGAAGGAGATGGAACAGATCGACCGGACGGTCGGGTTCCTGCGCGAGCTTCGCGGCAGGCTCGTCGGCAACGCCGTCACGCTGCTCAAGGGCCGGACGGGCGACGAGGCGAAGACGGCGATCGCCGCCGTGCGCCGCGCGCTCGACGTCGCCGACAAGGACCAGGCGCTCGTGCTCGTGCGCATCTTCGGCGAGAGCGACCTCGCGGAGGCGGAGGATCAGCTGCTCGAGATCCTGGCCGCCCCGAAGGCCGACTCTTCCGTCCGGCTTCGCGCGCAGTACGCTCTCGCGCACCACCTCTCCCGCCGCGGCGCCGAAGCGCTCCTTCGCATCTGGGAGCGCGATCCGAAGCGCAGCGGCGTCCACGCGCAGCACGTCCTCTCGCTCGCGGCCAAGAAGCGGCTCGCGACGATCGAGGAAGCCCGCGCCTGGGTCGGGACGCTTCCGTAGCGGCTCCCCGCGGTTGCGTCGGTCTCGCGTCCGGCGCCGCGCGTACGCGCGCGCGTCGGCGCCTCGGATCAGGGGAGGGAAAAGCCCGGGGACTCCCCGTGGAATGGAATTGGAAAAGGGGAAAAGGGAATGATTAGAGGTGGGACGAAGAGCCCCGGGCAGATTTTCAGTTTCTTCTCGCCGATTCCCTCGCAGGGCCTTTCGCCCTCGCGATGAACCTTGAGGTTCCCAGAGTTTCGCGCGCGCGTCAAGATGCGTTCGAGGACCACCGTCAGGATCGTGGACGGAAGCCGGGAGGGCCCTCGAAGCGGACCCTACGGGACGCGGCGCACGGTGATCGCGATGACCAGCTCCACCAGCCGGTCGGGCCGGCTCTCCGTCGGGTGGGGAATCCGGCACAGGACCGCGCCCCGGGGGGCATCGGGGTTGCCGAGATCCAGCGTGCCGCGCACCCGGCTCCCCGAGAAATGGGTCCGGTGGGAGGGGATCGCCTGCGCGAGCGCCCGCTCCTCCTCGTCGGAGTCGAGCGCGCAGGTTTCCGCGTCCACCTCTACGCGGAGCGTGTTGCCGCGCGACGTGTAGGGCCGGAGCGTGACGCGCAGGCCCTCCGTGATCGTCCGGGTCTCCCCGGTCGCGAGGTCCTCCTCGGAGCCGTAAGCGGGTGACGTGCGCGAGCGGGAGGAGAGGACGTGCCGAGCTTGGAGGCCGAGCGCGGTCGGTTTCGGCCACTCGTCCGCCGGCGCGAACACGTCCGCGGGCTCGACCGGCTCGAGCCGTCGCAGCAGCTGGGGCAGATCGGCCGCGTCCGCGAGCGCGAACTCGGCCCCCTCGATCGGCTGGAGCGCGAGCTCCTCGCGCGCGAGCCACCGGGCGAGGACCGGCGAGCACACCGCGCGCGTCTCCACCTCGATCACGTAGGAGCGGGCGCTCTCGCGCTCCATGGAGGCGACCACCTGCTCCGCGTCCTCGAGCTTGGCCGGAGGGACCCGCAGCATGGCCTCGGTCACGTCGACGGTGACCTCCTCCGTGCCCAGCGCGTCGCGCAGGAACCGCTCGAGGAATGCGGCGCGGTCCTTCATCACGCCCACCGCCTCCGGCGCGACGAAGCCGGCGTCGGGATCCGCGAGCGGACCCGGGAAGTCGCGCTGGCGCAACAGGAGCGCCCGCAGCGAGACCTCGCCTCCCGGCGGGAACGCGTCCGCGGGCCGGGCCTCCGGGTCATCCGAGGCCGCGTTGTGCCAGAGGAGGACGAGCTCCCCGGAGCCTCCCCCGGCCGCGGCGAACGGATCGAGGAGGCCGGTGACGACGAGCGTGGATCCCGGGGGCAGGTCGGCGAACAGCTCGGCCTCCTGCGTCAGGAACCGGGGGATGTCGGGGGCCAGCGGGGGCACGGGGGTCTTGCCTTCGAGCCGCATGCCGGTGGCCGTGCGGCCGGTCCGGTCCCGGAGCGGGTAGACGTCGAGCACGACGCCGAAATAGCCCGGCGCGCGCGACTCGCGGTACGCGGTCGCGCCCGCGAGCGGGGCGGCGGCGAAGAGCGTCTGCGGCGCCCCGTTCCGGAGCTCGGCGGCGAACGTGTCCTGCACCGGCCGCACCTCGGCTCCGAGGTCGCGCAGGAAGCTGCAGAGGTAGTCCACGCCGTGCCGTGCCGTGACGATCCGGTAGAAGACCGGGTCCGGGCCGCGTCGGGAGACCTCGAACTTGCCGAACTGCGCCTCGAGACGCGGGAGCGCGTCGCGGGAGACGGGCACGAGGAGAAAGCGGCCGGGGAGCGTCTCCGGGGTCGGATGCTCCATCCGCTTGACCTCGTCGAGCAGCGCGTCGAGCACCTCGGGCCGGTGGCGCGCGACGAGCATGTCCCCGACCGGCTCGAGGAAGTTGTCCTTCTGCGCCCACGAGTCGGGCGCCACGCGGAGCGGCAGGTAGAGCCGCGCGAAGAGGGCGGGCGACCAGGCCGACGGCAGGTCGCGGAAGAGGCTCATCGTCTCGGGCGTCTTCTGCCAGCTCCCCCCGGCGGCCGCGCGCGGCAGCTGGACCGGGAGCAGACGGTACTCGTGCTCGCGCGACGAGACGAGGTCGAGGAGTTTCTGGAGCTGGTTCAGGTAGTCGCCGAGAGGGGTGGCCGGGCGTTCCGGCGGGGCGACCGCCTCCGGGTCGAGCGGACGGCCGTAGGCCGCCTTGTGCACCGCCGCCCAGCGGGCCACGATCATCACGCGGAGGTCCCGCAGGCGGTCGGCGTCGTTCCCGAACTCGCACGCGTCGATCTCCTCGAGCGCCTCCTTGAACGCCGCCTCGGCGAGGTTCCACCGCTTCGCCTCCCCGTGCGCGACGGCCTTCGCCAGCGAGGCCTGCGCTTCGGACGCGACCTGCGTGATGCGCGTCTCCGTCCACCTGCGCACGAACCGCAGCGGATCGCGGATGAAGTCCGCGGCCCCGGAGAGGCGCCGCTCGGCCTCCGCGTCGATCTCCTTCGCCGCCGCGTTCGCGGGGTCGAGGTCGAGGACGTTCTTCGCGTGGAGCAGCGCGCGCCACGCGTCGCCGCTCTCGAGGTATCCCCGCGCCGCCCGGAGCTCCTCGTCGATCCGCACCGCCGGATCCGGCCGCGGGACGACGGGCGCCTCCTTCGGCGTGTTCGCCTGGACGACGAGTCGCGCCTCGTCCGCGAGCCGCCGCACCTCCGCGGGGACGCCGTCCCCCTCGAAGAGCGCGGGCGCGAGGTGGAGGTCGGCGTGCGCCCAGTCCTCCAGCTTCTCGTAGCAGAGCGCGAGCCGGAGGTGCGTCTCCGCCTTCGCCTCGACCGGGAGCGTCCCGTCCTCGAGCGCCTGCCGGTAGAGGCGCACCGCGAGGTCGAGGTCGCCGAGGACGAGCTGCGCCTGCCGCGCGCGGAAGAGGATCTCCTCGGTCGTCTCCGCGCCCGCGATGGCGGCGGAGATCGCGAGGAGCGCGATCCCGGCCCGGCGGGCGGTCACTCGGGCCCCGCGCCCGCGTCGGCGTGGAAGAGGCGGCGGTATTCCTGGATCGCCTCGCGGTCGGTCATGCCGGCGATGTAGTCGCACACGCCGCGCGCCGCGCCCTGCTCCGCGGCCCAGGCCAGCGCCGCCGGCGGGAGGAGCCCCGTGTCCCCGGAGAGCGCGAGGAACATGTCGCGGATGAACACGGAGGCTTTCCGCCGCATGCGCAGCACGCGGTAGTCGTTGTAGAAGTGCCGCGAGAGGAAGCGCGCCAGCTCCGCCTGCCTCCGCTCCATCGCGGGCGAGGGCGCGACGAGGCGCTCGCCGCGCTGGGCGTCGACGGGGTCCCTGGGGGCCGCCTCGAGCAGCCGCTCGCGCGACCGGTCGAGGAGGTCGGTGACCGCGCGGTCGATGAGCGAGCGCACGACGTGGTACCGCCGCCGCGCCGGGTCGAGGCCGGGGTATCGCTTGGTGACGTCCTCCAGCGCGTCGCGCCAGAGCGCGACCTCCGCGAGCGCCCCCTCCTCGATGATCCCCGACGTGAGCCCGTCGTCCACGTCGTGCGTGTTGTAGGCGATGCGGTCGGCGGCGTCCACCACCTGGGCCTCGAGGCAGAGCTGCCGCCCGCCGTGCTTCAGGAGCGACGTCCGCACCTCCGCGGTGAGGTTCAGGCCGGGGAACCCGGGGTACTTGCGCTCGATCACGTCGACGATCCGCAGCGCCTGCCGGTTGTGCTCGAAGCCGCCGTGCTCCCGCATGAGCTCCGCGAGCGCGTCCTCGCCCGTGTGGCCGAAGGGCCCGTGGCCGATGTCGTGCGCGAGCGCGATCGCCTCGGTCAGGTCCTCGTTGATGCTCAGCGCCCGTGCGACGGTCCGCGCGATCTGCGCGACCTCCATCGTGTGCGTGAGACGCGTCCGGTAGTAGTCGCCGAACGAGTTGACGAAGACCTGCGTCTTGTACTCGAGGCGGCGGAAGGCCCCGGAGTGGATGATCCGGTCGCGGTCGCGCTGGTAGGCCGTGCGGTAGGCGTGCTCCGGCTCCGCGTGCTCGCGTCCCCGCGAGAGCCGCGCCTTCATCGCGTAGGGCGCGAGCTCGCGGAGCTCCCGCTCCTCGAGCGCCTCCCGGTTCACCGTCGTGCCGGCGTCCGCCGCCATCAGATCTCCCGCCTCAGGATACGCGCGAGGACCTCGAAGTCGGCGTTCCCTCCGGTGAGGATCGCGCCGACGGTGCCGGGCGGGTCTTCGTACTTCCGGTGGAGCATCGCGGCGAGCGCGGCCGCGCCCGACGGCTCGACGAGGACCTTCGCGCGGGCGAGCAGGAACCGAACCCCCTCGGCGATCTCCGCGTCGCTGACCGTGAAGACGCCGTCGAGCAGCGCCGAGGAGATCTGGAACGGGATGCGGCCGGGGGAGAGGGGGCGGAGCCCGTCGGCGATGGAGTCGCTCGCCGGGATCGTCACGGGCCGGCCGGCCTTGAGCGAGTCGCGCATGCTCGCGGCGGTCTCCGGCTCGACGCCGTAGATCTTGATCCGCGGGTTCCGCGCCTTGGCCCAGACGGCGCATCCCGCGACGAGGCCGCCGCCGCCGACGGGGACGAGGATCGCGTCCAGATGCGGCGCGTCCTCGAGCATCTCCTTCGCGGTCGTGCCCTGCCCCGCGACGATCCACGGGTGGTCGAAGGCGTGGACGAACGTGGCGCCCGTCTCCCTGGCGATACGGTCCGCCTCCGCGAGCCGCTCGGTGCTCGTGCGGCCGACCACGAGCACCTTCGCCCCGTCGCGTTCGATCGCCTCCCGCTTCGCCGGCACCACGTCCTCGGGCACGACGATGGTCGCCGGGCACCCGAGGAGCTTCGCGGCCCGCGCGACGCCCTGCCCGTGGTTGCCGCTCGAGGCGGCGACCACGCCCTTCGCCCGGTCCTCGGGCTTCATCTGGGCGAGGAAGTTGTACGCGCCGCGGAGCTTGAAGGCGCCGACGCGCTGGAAGTTCTCACCCTTCAGGAGCACCCGGCATCCCGCCTCCCGGTCCAGCGCCGAGCAGGTGAACATGAGCGTCCGGTGGCAGACGCCGTAGAGGCGCTGGTGGGCGGCGGCGACCTCCTCGGGCAGGACAGGCAGCGCGCCCCGCATGCCGGCACTCTACCCGCCTTCGCTCCGCTTTGCGGAGCTTCGGCGAGTAGGCCCGCCCTCGGCCTCGCTACGAGCCGCTGCACCCTCGTGGGGCGTGCGCGACGTGCCGGGGTCGCTTCGCCGCTGCCCCCGGACCCCCTGGGCTTCCCGTCGCGGCGGCTCCTTGCGCGAACAAGGCGTGGGCGGTAACTTACCGTCCCGCCTCAACTTACGCCTCCCTCCCCGATCGATGCTCGCCTTCGCCGACGCGCACTTGGATATCGCCTGGTCGAGCCTGAAGCACGGGCGCGACTTCGTGGCCGGCCACCCGGACTCCGCGCTCGGCCTGCCGGAGCTCCTGAGGGGCGGCGTCACGCTCGCGTGCGCGACGATCTTCACCGGCGAGCGCGAGGAGGACGAGACTCCCGGGGAGGTCGCGGAGCGGCAGCTCGCGTACTACGAGGCGCTGCCCGGCAGGAGCGGCGGGCGGGTCATCTGGCCGGCGGACGTCATGGACGTCGGGAGCGCGGTGCCCGGCGAGCGCGTCTGCCTGATCGGGCTCCTCGAGGGGTGCGACGCCGTGGCCGATATCGCCGCGCTCGCGGACTTCCACCGCAAGGGCGTCCGCGTCCTCGGGCTCACGTGGAACCCGCGGAACCGTTGGGGCGCCGGCTGCCAGGCGGAGGGGGGGCTCACGCCCGACGGCCTCGCGCTCGTCCGCGAGGCGGACCGGCTCGGCATGGCGCACGACGTGTCGCACCTGTCGCGCCGGAGCGTGGACGACCTCCTCGGCGCCGCCAAGGGGCCCGTGATCGCGAGCCACGTCGGGGCGGATGCCGTCCACGCGCACCCGCGCAACCTGACCGACGCGCACCTGCGGGCGATCGCGCAGCGCGGCGGCGTCGCGGCGCTCGTGCTCTACGAGAAGTTCCTGACCGGGGGGAAGGCCACGTTCGACGACGCGATGCGCCACCTGCGGCACATGATCGAGGCGTGCGGCGTGTCCGGGGTCGGAATCGGCTCGGATTTCGACGGCGGCTTCGGGCGCGACCAGCTCCCGGCGGGGATCCGCACGGCCGCCGACCTGCCGAAGTTCGCGGCGGCGCTCCGGAAGGACGGCTTCCCGGAGGCCGACGTCGCGAAGGTGTGCGGCGGCAACCTGCGCCGCGTGCTCACGAGCGTGATGATGTAGCTCGCCGGCGAGGCGGGGGGGCCTCGGGGGCCGCGCCCCTACGCCTTCAGCACGACCAGCGTGACGTCGTCCTCCTGCGTGCGGCCTCCGCGGAAGGCCGCGAGCGCGCGCAGCACCGCGTCCTGGATCTCGCGCGGCGAGCGGTGCGCGTTGGCGCGAACGAGGTCGCGCAGCGCGTCCTTGCCGAAGCGGCGGCCGCGATGGTCGCGCGTCTCCCAGATGCCGTCGGTGCCGATGAGGATCACCTGGCCGTGGCGCCAGCCGTCGCGGGAGTACTCGCGGTAGCTCCAGTCCTGGCGGACGCCCAGCGGGATGTCCTCCCCGCCGAGCTCCTCGAACGAGTCCGTGGGGGGATCGTAGAGGATCGCCGGCTCGTGCCCGGCGCAGACCCAGTGGAGCCTCAGGTCGTGGGTGTCCACGACCGCCGCGAAGAGCGTCACGAACCGCCCGCTGAAGCGGTCCTGCACGATGCTCCGGTTGGCCTCGGTCACCACGCTCGCGAGCGGCCGCTCCGGCGCGAGCCGCGACCGCAGGATCGCGCGCGTCGTCGCCATGAGGAGCGCGGCCGCGATCCCGTGGCCGGCGACGTCGCCCACGACGACCCCGAGCTTCGGCTTGTCGTCGGCGGAGAGGTCGACCACGTCGTAGTAGTCGCCGCCGATCTCGTCGCAGTAGATGCTCGTCGCCGCGATCTCGAAGCTCGCGACGCTCGGCCACCGCGTCGGGAGCAGCTGCCGCTGCACCTCCTGCGCGCGCTGCACGGAGTCCCGGAGCCGCGCGTCGTCGCGCAGGCGCGGGATCATGCGGTTGAGGGCGGCGGCGAGCTGGCCGAACTCGTCGCCGGACCCGGCGCGGGCGGGGACGTCGAGCTCGCCGGCGGCGATCCGGTCGCCGGCGGCCGCGAGCGTGCGGAGGGGGCGCGTCACGCGCCGCGCGAGCGGCAGCGCGAGCGCGCCGGCGAGCAGCAGCGACGCGGCCATGGCCGCAAGGCCGCCCGCGAGCAGCACGTCCACGGGATCCAGGAGATCGGTCGCGGCCACGTCGACGAGGAGCGTCCCCGCGACGTCGCCCCTGGAGTCGAGGATCGGCGCGTAGCCGGTGACCCACGTGCCGAACTCGTCGGTCTTCATGTCCTCGACCCCGACCGTGCCCTGGCGGATCGTGTCGTTCTCCGCGAGGTTGCCCGACGAGCCTCCCTGCGACACCACGTCCTCCACGACGGCCCGCAGGCCGCCGCCGCCGGGCACCGGGACCGCGGTGTAGACGAAGCTCGCGTGGACGTCGTCGCGGCGGTTCACGTCGCGCGCCGCGTCGAGCTGGCGCCGGAGCGCCGCCGCCGCGCCGGGCGCCGCGGTGCCGTCCGCGAGCTTCCGGTGGAGGTCGCCGTCGATGAGCGCCGCCGTGGTCGCGGCGATCGACATCGCCTTGCTCTCGACCTCCTCGACGAGGTGCTCCTTCGCGACGACGTAGACGACGAGCGTCGCGAGGCCGCTGACCCCGAGGGCGAGGGCCACGAAGAGGAGCGCCAGTTTGCGGCGGTAGAGCATGGCCCCTCCAAGCTCACGGGCCGGGGTGCTCCTTCGTCAGGCTGAAGGCCGCGGCGGCGACCGAGCCCGCGAAGCCGAGCACGACGAACGCGGTCATGGCGCCCTTCGGGACGTGGACCATGCGGACGATCCGCAGGGACGCGATGAGTCCGATGGCGCCCGCGATCAGCGCGTTGCGGAGCCGGTGGGAGCGGGAGGCGGGGGGGGCTTCGGGGGCCGGGCGGGCCGGTAGGATCTCCGCGCGGGCCGCGGCGGCGACGGAGAGGTCCGCCGTCGCCACCTGCACGACCTGGCGGTCGCCGTCCGGCCCGCGGGGGCAGATGCGGAGGCGGGTGGCCACGCCGCGCTGCTCGAGCTCGTATTCGAGCATGCCCGCCTCGGCGGGCGAGAGGGGCTGCCCGACGTCGACGAACTCGGCTGAGGGTTCGGCGCCTTCGTCCGTCATGGTTCTCCTGCGCGCGCGATGCGCGCCACCTGAGACTACGCAGGCCGGGAGCCGTCCGGCAGCGCCAAGGCGCCCCCCCGGGGATCGAGGGCCTCTTCCTACGGCTTCTGGCGCGCCGCCATGCGGCGCTTCTTCTCCCGGAGCTCGAGGATCTTCAGGTGGCGCTCGCGCTCCTTCTTCCCGTCCTCGGACTTCCTCCACTGCGCGAGCGCCTCCTGGAGCGCGGCCGCGCCCTGGTACCGGTCCTCGGGCCGCTTCTCCATGAGCTTCAGGCAGATCTCCACGAGGCCGTCGGGCGCCATCTCCTCGATGTCTTGCGGGTGGGGCGGCGGCTCCGTCATGTTCTTCTTGAGGATCTCGATCGCGCTCTTGCCCGTGAACGGCCGGTGCCCGGTCAGGAGGTAGTACATGACCGCGCCCAGGCTGTAGAGGTCGGCGCGGCCGTCGATCGGGCCCATCTTGCCGCGCGAGGCCTGTTCCGGCGAGAGGAAGGCGGGCGTGCCCATGATGAGCCCCTCCGCCGTCTCCGCCGCGTCGTCCTGCTCCCGCTCGACCGTCGCGATGCCGAAGTCGATGAGCCGGATCTCGCCGCTCCGGTCCATGAGCACGTTCTGCGGCTTGATGTCCCGGTGCCAGATGTTCTTGCCGTGCACGAGGCGCAGGACGTCCGCGAGCTTGTCGATCACCTCCATCACCTGCCAGAAGGTGAGCGAGTGCTTGAAGCCGACCGCGAGGAGGTCCTCGCCGTCCACGAACTCCATCGCGATGTAGTGCATCCCGCCGTGCTTCGAGAGGTCGGCGACCTTGACGATGTTCCTGTGGTTGAAGGCCGAGATCGCCCACGCCTCCTGCTTGAAGCGGGCGACGTTCTCCTCGTTCACCTTGTCCGTGTGGAGCAGCTTGAGCGCGACCAGCTGTCCCTCGACCTTCCTGCTTCGCGCCTTGAAGACGACGCCCATGCCGCCGGCGGAGAGCCGCTTCAGCAGCGTGTAGTCGCCGAAGACGACCTCGCGCTCGGTCGTCGCGAGCAGCCTGTCGAACTTCTCCTGGTCGGCCATGAGCCGGTCGAGCGTCTGCTCGTC
Source organism: Planctomycetota bacterium (assembly GCA_036273915.1). Lineage (GTDB taxonomy): Bacteria > Planctomycetota > PLA2 > PLA2 > PLA2 > PLA2. The sequence goes on from DASUGR010000135.1 coordinate 11,643, forward strand.
CGCGATCTCGACCGCCTCCTTCGACGGCGCGATCGACGCGGCGGACGCGGTCCCCGTCGTGCCGGAGGCCGCACGCTCCGCCTCGAACGCGCGGCGCGCGTCGAGGCGCTTTTTCCGCGCCGCCTCCTCCTTCTCCTCCTTCTCCCGCTCGGCGCGGCTCTTGAGCGCCACCGGCTTCGCGTCCAGGAACACGATCGTGCAGTCGCGGCCGACGGTGATCGTGTCCTTGTGCCTCAGCCGCGTGACCATGACGGGCAGCCCGTTCACCGAGGTGCCGTTCGTGGAGCCCAGGTCCTTGAGCCGCCAGTCGCCGTCCTCGTGACGCCAGATCCGGAAGTGCCGCCGCGAAGCCTCCTTCGCCGGGAGCGTGAAGTCGCATCCCTCGCGGCCCGCCTCCAGCGCGTCGGTCGTGATCTCGTGCTCGACGGTCTCGCCGCCGGCCGTCATCCGGAGCTTCGGCATGGTCCAGATCATACGGAATACGCCCGCCCCGGGCGGCGTCGATTACGCTAGAGCCGTGTCGCGCCGTGAGCCGCTGCTCGTGGCCCTCCTTCTCCTCGGGTCCGTCACGGGGGTCGTCTTCGTCTTCACCTCGCTCCGTGCCCCCGGCCGCTCGTGGACGAGCAACGACACGCCGCGCGAGGCCCCTCTCCCCCGCGCCCCCTCACCCCGCCCGTCGGGCGCCGAAGCGACCGCGCCGGAGGCGCCCACCGAGGACGAGGACCGTCCCCCCGCTCCCGCCCGTCCCGCGTCCGCGCCGGAGGATGCGACCGGCGGGGAGGCGGGCGAGCCGTCGGAGAAGGGCGACGAGAGCGAGGACAAGCCGATCGAAGGCGCGGCGGACCTCGTGCTCGAGCTGATGCCGCCCGCGGATCCCACGGACCGCACCGTGCACGTGCACGTGATGGACGGCGGCGGGAACCCGGTGGCCCGCGCGCTCGTCGTCGTGCGCGAGGGGACGGAGATCCTCTTCCGCGCGCGCACCGACGCGTCGGGGCTCGCCGAGTTCCCGCCGTACGACGAGGAGAAGGGCCCCTTCCGCATCGACGCGCTCGCGCACGGGTTCGTCGCGGGCAACGCGCCGTCCGTCGCCCCGGGCGCCGACACGGACCTCATCCTCGAGTACCGGCCGATCGTGGAGGGGAAGGTGCGCGGCGCGGAAGGCCGCCGCGGCGTCGTGCGGCTCTTCCAAGGCTCCGAGGAGCGCAGCCAGCCGCTCGCGCCCGACGGCACGTTTGTCTTCGAGGACCTCGACCCCGGCGAGACCGCGGTCCAGGCGGAGGTGGACGTCTACGGCGTCGACACCGAGACGTTCTTCCTCGAGGGCGGCACGCGGCGCTACGTCTCGATGCGCATCAAGACGAACAACGCCGCGACGATCCAGGGCACCGTCGAGGCGTGGCCGGGCTCGGGCAGCATGACGATCAACGGCCTGCCGGTCACCGTGCGGCCGTCGGGGGGCTACACGTTCGAGCACGCGGTCGTCGGCCTCAACGAGGTGCTCATCGACGCGCCGGGGAAGGCGCTCCTGCGCGACCGCTTCGAGGTGAAGACGCTGCAGATGTCGTTTTATCCCTTCCGGCTCCAGCGCGAGGGGACGGTCCGCGGGCGCGTCCGGAAGATGTTCTCGAACGACGGGGTGCCGGGGGCCGAGGTGCGCATCGGCTTCGACCGCGGCGACCCGAAGAACGACCGCGTGCCGCTGTTCCCGATCGACCGCGTGCCGGTGGTGACGACGGACCAGGACGGCCGGTTCGAGGTCACGCGGCTCGACAAGAGGCTCACCTACCTGCTGTCGATCGTCGCGCCGGGGTACGGGCAGTACTTCGGCCCCGTGATGCCGGACGGCGGCCACCTGACGGCGAAGATGCCCGAGGGCCCGTTCGTCTTCGGCCGCCTGCGCGGGGTCGGCGGCACGCCGACCGCCGCGGTCGTCACCGCGACGCCGCTCGAGGGCCTGCCAGTCGGCCGCCTCTTCAACAAGGAGGGGTGGGACCGCGCTCGCACGGAGCGCGACCGCGAGGGGCTCTACGGGCTGTCGGGGCTCCTGCCGGGGCCGTACCTCGTGCGCGTGGACGCGCCGGGCTTCGGGTCGATCGAGACCGTGATGGACCTCCACGACGGCGAGCGCATCCGGATGGACCTGAGGGTGCGCCGCGGGATCGAGGTGGATCGCGACGAGGAGGCGCTCCTCCGCAGGCTCCCGCCGATCGAGTACGAAGGCGAGGGGGCTCCGGGGGCCGGCGCGACGCTCCTGAAGATCGACGCGCGCCGCCCGTCGCACGAGCAGCAGTTCCCGGGGCTCCGCGTGCGCTTCTTCGACGGCGAGAAGGAGTTCGCGCCGCCGATGGACTTCGACGACGCGCAGATCGACCTCGTGGGGCTTCCGGAGGCGACCTACCGCGCGATCCTCTCGCACCCCGCGCTGCCCCGCCCGATCGTGCGTGACAACATCGTGGTCCGCCGCGGCGCGCCGGTCGAGGTCGAGATGCGGTAGCCGGCGGCCCCGGCCCGCCGCGCGGGGTGGCCCGCGTGACGCTGAAGTGGCACGCCGAGCGCGCAATGGGCGCCGATGCGGACGCTGGTCCTCGCCCTTGCGTCGGTCGCCGCCGGCTACGCGCTTGGCCAGCTGCATGCGCCGCGGGCCGGGCCAAGCTACTCCGCCGAGTGCGAGACGACGACGGTGAACTCGCCCTGGTTGGGCTGGTCGGGGGCTTGGATGTTGAGGATCAGCTGGAGCGTGCCCGACCCGGGCATCGCGCCCGTGAAGCTGCTGCCGATCCGGAAGATCGTGCCCTTGGGGCCGACGCGCGCCGCCAGCGTGCCGACCATCATGTTGTTCATCATGCCCATGTTCTGGTTGCCGTCCGGCGTGAACGCCTGGCCCCAGTTCGGGAAGAAGATCGTCCCCGTCGCCGTGATCTTCAGCTTCTCGCCCTTCTCGACCTTGATCTTCGTGTCGAGCCAGCCGTTGGGCCAGCAGCTGGCGCCCTCGACGGTGATCTTCCTCGAATCGTCCGGTGCGACGGAGCGGATCGACTCCACGTCGCCGCGCTTCACGACCAGCGCCCCGAGCTCCTTCACGTTCACCTTGAACGCCTCGAGCTGGATCTGGCCCAGGAGGCTGAACCGCTGCGTGTCGACCTGGTCGTCGTCCGGCACGACCGCCTCGTCGTCGGGATCGAGTTCCTTCAGGATCTCCGACGCGATGCGCTTCACCTCCGGGTCGGGGTCCGTCTTCACCGTCTCACGCAGGGACGGGACCGCGAAGATCCCCTCCTGCACGATGCTCGCGCGCGCGTAGTCGCGGCGCTCCGGGTTCGCCGACGCGAGGTTCTTGACCGCCTCCTCGACCCGCGCGAGCCGCTCCGGCTGCGCGCGCCGGCCGAACCGCACGCGACGGATCTCGGTCACCGGCACCGTCAGCTCGCCGAACGCGGTCCTGACCCTCCAGTTCGGCGGCTCGATCTCGCCGACGAGCACGGTTCCGCTGCGGAGCTCCACCGCGTGCGGGGTCGGCTTGGACGCATCGGTTGCCTCCGGCTCTTGGGCGCGCACCGCGCCGAGGAGAAGCAGGGGGGCGAGGGGGGCGAGGAAGCGGCTCATCCCTTATCCTTCGGCTCGGGCTCTTTCCCGTCCGGACCGCCGAGGGGGACCGGGATCTTCTCCGTCGGCTCCTGCTCCTGCGGTCGCTTGTCCAGCTCGGCCTCGATCTCGATCTCCTTGCCCTCGCGCAGGACGCGGAGCTTCACCTTGTCGCCAGCGCGCCGGCGCCCGATCTCGAACCGCAGCCCGAACGCGTGGGGCACCGTGGCGCCGTCGACCGCGAGGATCACGTCCCCCTTCTCGAGGCCGGCCTTCGCCGCCGCGGTCTCCGGCACGATCTCGGTGACGACCGCGCCCGGCCCGGGCCGGTCCTGGTCGGTCGCGACGCCCAGGAACGCCGGCTGCAGCTCGACGCCCTCCTTCCCGAGGCGCCGGATCAGCGCCTGCGGGTCGGGGATCGGCGCCACGAAACCGATGCCGGAGTCGTACCAGTTGGGGTTCGCGTCCTCGCCGCCCGCGCCGAGCGGCACGATGATGCCGTAGACGCGCCCCTCGAGGTCGACGAGCGGTCCGCCGTAGTTCGACGGCGACGTCGCGGCGTCCGTCTGGAGCGCGTTGCCCTCGATCCGGTTCTTGGCGGAGATGATGCCGTACTTCACGTCCGGCCGCTTGTCGAGCGCGCGACCGACCGCGAAGGCCCAGGCGCCCACGGCCACGTCCTTCGGGTCGAGGAACGTCGCGTGGGGGAGGCCGTCGCGGTCGACCTTCAGCAGCGCGAGGCCCGCCGCGCGGTCGACGCCGAGGAGCCGGGCCGCGGTCGTCTTGCCGTCCGCGGTCGTCACCGTGACGACCGTCGGGTTGCTCTCGAAGTTCCACGCGGACGTGATGATGTAGCCGTCCGCCGAGAGGATCACGCCGGTCGTCGGCCCCTCGGCCTTCTGGAAGCCGGGCATCGCAAGCATCTTCTTGAACTCGTCGCCGAAGCGCGGCGTCCGGCCCTCCGGCGCGGGCTCCTCCTCGTCCTTGGGCTCGCCGTCCTTGGGCTTCTCCTTGTCCTCGCGCGGCCGCTCGGGCAGCGTCATCTTGTCGGGGTCGCCGGGGAGGTCGGCGGGGCGCACGCCCCCGACCGTCTCGATCGTCACCACCGACGGGTCGATCGCTCTGAGCGCATTCGAGACGGCGGCCTCGAGCGCCGCCAGCTCGTCCACGTTCTCGGGGGCGAAGAGGAGCAGGAGTGCGAGGATCACGGCTTCTTCTCCGGGAAGAGGGGGGGCGCGGGGGGGAGGCTCACGGCTTCGCCTCGAACTTCACGGCGATGACCTTCACCTCGTCCTTGCGCTTGATCGTCAGCTGCGCGGTCTCGCCGGCGTGGTACTTCGCCATCATCTTCTCGAACGTCTTCCAGTTCTTCACCGCCGTGCGGTCGATGCGGAGCACGAGGTCGTCGGGGAGGAGCCCCGCCCGCGAGGCCGGCGATCCCGGCGCCACGCGGTCCACGTAGGCGGGCGTCGCGAGGTTGATCCCGGCCTTCAGGATCGTGATCCCGTGGTAGCCGGGTTCCCCGGACCCCTCCTCTTCCCCCGCGTCTTCGCTCGAGCCCGAGTAGACCTTGCCCGCGTCCGGCCGGGCGATCGTGTCCTCGAGGAACGGTTTCAGGTCGTCGATCGGCACCGCGTAGTGGAGCTGGACGTTCGTCTCGCGGCTCTCGACGAGCGTGCCGCTGATGCCGACCACCTCGCCGTCGAGGTTCACGAGCGGCCCGCCGTACACGCCCGGGTTGTTCATCGCGTCGTGGAGGATGACCTCTCCGGGGTAGTCGAAGTCGTCGGCGAGCCCGGCGCGCATCGACGGCTTCGTGACCGCGCTCACCACGCCGAGGTTCACGGCGCAGGGCTCGCCCCCCTCGGCGACCCGGTACGCGTTGCCCACGAGCAGCACGAACTGGCCCGGGCGGACCTTGTCCGAGTCGCCGAGCTTCGCCGCCGGGAACGTCTCGCCCTTATCGGCCATCAGCCGGAGGAGCACCATCTTCGACCGCTTGTCGTAGCGGACGAGTTCCGCCAGGTAGCGGCGGCCGTCGTTCAGGTGGCACTTGATCTGCGGCGCCTCGTCGAGCGTGACCGAGCCGCGCGTGATCACGAGGCCGCTCTCGTGGACGATGACGCCGGTCATGTAGCCGAAGACGCCGGTGAAGCCTTTCACGCCGAACACCTTCACGACGGAGGGCTGCACGGACGTGACCGCCGCGTCGATGCGCGGGCTGCGCACGGCGGGGCCCGCGGTCGTCATCGCGGCGAGAAGGAGGAGGGGGAGGCCTTGGGCCATCCGGTGGAAGGCGGGGAGGAGAGCCCTCATCCGTTCCGAATCCCCGTGTAGACGATGGTCTGGAGCAGCTTCTCCTTGTCGCGGTCCCAGACCGTCACCTTGTAGGGGCGGAGGAGCCCGTTCGCCTCCCGCCAGTCCTCGCACACGAGCGAGATCCATCGCGCCCAGTTGCGCGAGTAGATGTCGAGCCGGCGGAGGAGCCCCGTGTCCAGGTGCACGAAGTAGACGCGCTGGACGCCCTCCTTCGTCTTCGCCTCGATGCGGTCGACCGTGTCGTGGCCCACGAGCGCGCCGCCGGTGAAGTCCACCGTCGCGAAGTGCTGCCGCCCGTCGGCGGAAAGGAGGTCGTTCCAGGCCGCCACGCGCTCGAGCATGTCCTTCGCGAGGTCGGGGTCGATCGCCTCGTCGCCGTCACGCCCGCCCCCGGCGGTCGCCTCGCGGACCCGGTCGCCGGTCGTCCAGGTCACGCGGCCGGCGGCGTACGCCTCCCCGAGCGCGACCGGGTCGCGCCCCTCGACGGTGAGCGTCCCCTCGCGGGTCTCGGCGGCGACCGGCTGGAGCGCCGCGCGCGCCGCGGCGAACGTCCGGTCGACCTCCATGTCGAGGTAGGTGCGGGGCGGCTTCTTCAGCTCCTTCCCCTTCTCGTCGACGAGCGGGATGCCGTCGAGCGTCAGCCGGTGCTCCCGCTCGCCCCACCTGCCGTCCTCGAACCGGGCGGTCCTGAGCGAGATGCGCCGTCCCTTGGGCAGGACGGCGATGAGGCGCGAGAACTGGTTCACGCCGGTGATCCGCTCTCCCATGAACTCGACGAGCGCGTCGCCGATCTGGATGCCCGCGTCGTAGGCGCACCCGGGCGAGAGGAGCTTGTCGAACGTGACGCGGACGCCGCCCGGCCACTCGGGGTCGTCGATCGAGCGCACGGTCGCGTTGAGCGTGCCGTGCTCGACGATCTGGCCCGCGCGGAGGTCCGGCAGGCAGCGCTTGATCTGGTTCGAGCTGATCGCGTAGCCGACGCCGATGTTGACGCGGCCGCGCTCGCGGAGCGATACGCGCCCGTTGATCCCGACGACCTGGCCCTGGAAGTTGAAGAGCGGGCCGCCGCTGTTGCCCGGGTTGATCGAGGCGTCGGTCTGGATGCAGTCGGGGTAGAGGAGCGTGCCGCGTATCGAGCCCCCCTGGTAGCGGTGGATGCCGCTGATCACGCCGAGGGTGATCGTCGGGCTGAAGTCGGTCGCGAGCAGGAAGGGGTTCCCCATCGCGTAGACCCAGTCCCCCTGCCGCAGCGCGTCCGAGTCGCCCAGGGGCGCGAACGCCCAGTCGCGTGGCTCCTTGAGCCGGAGGAGGGAGAGGTCGCCCGACGGGTCGACGCCGAGGACCACCGCCTCGTGGATGCGCGCGTCGAGAAGCCCGATCCGCATCTCGTTCTCGAGCTCGGTCACGTGGAAGTTCGAGAGGACGAGGCCGTCCCTCGTGATGACCACGCCGGAGCCCCCGCCGGGGCCGCGGAAGACCGCGCACACCGCCGGGGCGAGCCGCGACGCGAGCTCGATCCGCTCCTTCTCGAGGGCGCGGGCCGCGGCCAGCGCGTCGTCGGCAGCTCCGGCGACGGCCGTGAGCAGCGGGATGAGGAGTAGGACCCTTCGCATGTCGCGCCCTCGCGCCCCGCCCCTCCCGGGCCGGGCCCCCTATTTTCCACCAGACGGGCCGTCGTGGGCGCTGAAAACGCGCGCGTCGGCCCAGTCGCAGAAGTCGGACACGTAGGAGTCGCCCGGAAGGGCCTCGAGGACCAGGCGGTCGACCCCCGTCACGTCCACGCGCACCGCCTCCGGAGCCTCCCCTTTTCGCCGCCGCATCTCGGCGAGGACCTTGCCGTCGCCGAGGACCCGGAAGACCGCGTCCCCCTCCGGCCCGGCGGCGTCGTCGATGCCGCAGCGCGCGTAGAAGGTCTCCCAGCGGCCGCCGAGCACGTACTCGAGCCTCGTGTACGCGAGGGCGCCGATCCCGCGTTCGTAGGCCTGCGAGCCCAGGCGCAGCGGCCCGCCGAGCGCCATGCCGTCGCGGCGCCAGGGGGGCGGCTGGCCGAAGAGCGTCGTCTGCTTGACGTCGATCGGGTCGAAGTCCGCAAGCTGGGCCATGTAGTCGCCCCGGAACTCGAGCCGGCTCACGTGGTCGCGGACGATCCGCACGCCGCCGCCCTCCACCGCCGTCTCGCTGATGCGCTCGAGCGGAAGCGTCACGACCTCCCCGCCCGCGATGTAGACCCGGACGCGCACGCCGCCGGGCTCCGCGCGCTCGCGGTCCGGTGTCCGGACGAAGCCGTACACGCGCGCGAACTCGATCTCGCGCCGCGCGTCCTCGATGCGGGCCACGAGCGAGCTCTCGCCCACCTCCAGGACGCGCGCGGGGACCGGGAAGGGCTTCGTGTCGCGCTGGATCACGATCGAGTCGCGGCCGCGCTCGAACTCCTTCTCGAAGACCTCGCCGTAGGAGGCCTGGAGCGCCCCGAGAAGCCGGCCGAAACGGACCGCGCGCACGGCGTCGAGGGGCACGACGAGCCCCAGGACGACCGGGCTGTCGAGGCGCACGCTCCCGCCGGTCCCCGTCACGGCGCCGCGGAGCCGGTCCCCGCCGTGCAGGTAGAGGTTGAACGGCGTGCCGGTCCCCGGCGCGTTCTCCGCGGTCGCGGAGGTCGCGAGCACGAGGTTCGTCACCGGGATCTGCCGCCGCCCGTCCGCGGTCGAGACGACGGCCGTCCCCGACTCGACGGTGAGCAGTTTGCCGTCGATCGCGCCTCCATCGACGGTGAAGACCTTCGCCTCCGGCGCCGCGAGCGCGAGCCCCGCGACGAGGAGGACGAACGCCGACGCGCGGGGGAAGAGGCCGCGGGGCATCGTTCAGCGGTCGCCCGAAGGCTCCGTGACGCGCTTGCCCTCCGCGAGCGCCTTGTTGTACTGCTCGAGGAGTTCGCGGTAGCGGTCGGGGAACTGCTCCTTGAGCGCCTGGAGGACCTCCTCGCGCTCCTTGTCGCGCATCTCGCCCCACGCGTCCTGCGGCTTCTTCTTCGGGTTCGGGCGAAGCTCGCCGACGCGGCTCGCGCCCGGTGTGACGCTCGACTGGTTCGCGGGGCCCGCGGGCTGCTGGTTGCCGCGGGGCCGGCCGCCGCCCCCGCCGCCCCCCTTGCCTCCCTGGCCCTCCTGATCCTCCGCCTTCTTGATGAGCTCCTCGATGATGTTGACGATCTCCTTCTGCTTCCCCTGGGTCTCTTCGCCCGTCTCGCCCCCCTCGATCTTCTTCGCGACCTGCGTCATCCTGCCCGCGAGGTCGTAGAGCGGGCTCTCCCACTCCTGCACCAGCTCGTTCTTGAGCTGTTCCATCGCCTGCTTGTAGCGCTCGGGCGCGTCGGGGTAGTCCTTCAGGAACGCGTTCGCCGCCGCGATCGCCTTCTCCTTCTCGCGCTCCTGGCCGAGGCAGACGACCACGTAGAACGCGGCGTCGACGTCGCAGCCGGCGAAGCGGAACTCGTTGAGCACCTGGATGAACGCCTGCCCCGCCTCCTCGTACCGCTCGCGGTTCATCTGGACGAGGCCGTAGCGGAAGGTGGCGTACGCGCGCACGTACTCGTCCGGGCTCCGGCGCAGCGGGTCGAGCCGTTCCGCCGCGGCGCCGTACCGCTCGCTCTGGAAGAGCGCGTCGGCGCGCTGGTAGTCGGGGTTCATGAGGAGGAGCGCCTGGTGGATGCAGTCGAACTCGCCGCCGAGGAGCCCCGCCTCGCGCAGCTTCAGGACGTCCTTCCGGAGCGCCTCGGGGATCGTCGCGTCGGCCTCGATCCGCGAGAAGAAGCGCGAGATCTTCTTCTGCCTGAGCTTCTCCACGAGCTCGGTGCTCGCCGGGGCCTCGGCGCGAACTGCTGCCGCGAGGAGGAGAAGGGGCACGGGGAGGAGGAGGATCTTTCTCACGGCTATTCGCCCTCCTGGCGGTTGAGCTTGTCGGCCATGGTGCGGGTGAGCGTGCCCACGCCTTCCTGCTTCTCGGCGATGACACCGCGCTCGTCGTCGTCCTTCTTGATCATGCGGTCGAAGGTGGAGGTGCGCTTGTTCACGCGCTCCTGGAGGGACTTGAGCATCTTCAGCTCGGCCGACGTGGGGAGGAGGTTCTCGTCCTCGTCCCCCTCCTGGCCGTCGCCGCCGCCCTCCTGGCCGCCCTGCTTGCGATCGAGCTCCTCCTTGATCACCTCGATGAGCTGGTTCAGGGTCTCGATGACGTCCTGCTGGACGGCCTGCGTGTAGTCGCCGGCGTCGAGCTTCTTGAGGCGGGCGGCGAGGCCCTCGAGGTCGCGCTTCATGTCCCGGATCACGTCGGGGATGACGATCGTGCTGCCCTCCTCGCGCAGGATGTCGAGGACCTTCTCGGCCTCGACCGCGAGCTCCGCCTCGCCGTCGCCCAGCTGCTGGCCCTTGTCGACGACCGCGCGCGGCGGCGTCGGCGAGTCCTTGAGGCGGAGGTTCAGGGAGAGCGTCTCCTTGAAGATCTTGGTCTGCTGCTGGCGCATCCGGTCGAAGCGGCGTTCGAGCGCCTCGAGGAGCATCAACTGCTCCTCCTCGCGGAGCTGGCGCAGGATGTCCTCGAGCTCCTGCTTCGCCTTCTCGAGGCGCTCGATCGCCTCCTTCTGGTCCTTGTTGGCGCGGTTGGCCGAGCGACCGCGCAGGTTTCGCTCCGCGCGCTGCATCGCCCCCTTTGCCCCCTCCACGCCCTGCTCGCCCGGGGTCGAGCCCTCCTCGCCCTGGCGCCCGGCCTCCTGCTTCATCTTCTTGAGGAGCTCGTCGGTGTCCTCGGCCGTCTTCTTCTGCTCCTCGGCCATCTTGTCGTAGTCCGGCATCTCGATGAGCTTCTTCAGATCCTCCTCGAATGCCTCGAGCTTCTTGTAGGCGTTCTCGAGCTCCTTCTTCGCGTTCTCCTCGTGCGGGACGGCGTCGGGGAGGTTGCCCTTGTCGAGCTTGCCCTCGGCCTTCCCCATGTCTCCTTGGGACTTGCGGACCTCGCCGGCGCCGGGGTCGGTGCCGGGCGCGCCGCGCTGGAGCTTCTCGAGCTCCTCCGCGAGGCGGCCCGCATCCTCGCGGATCCGCTGCTGGTCCTGCCCGAGCCGCTTCTCGCCGAGGTCCTCGAGGCGCTTCTGCAGGCGCTTCAGCGCGTCCTCCGCCTCCTTCAGGTCCTCTTCGGCCTGCTGCTGCGGCTCCGCGAAGCCCTCGCCGCCGCGCATGCCCTGCCCGGCCTGTCCCATGCCCTCGGCAGCGCGGCCGACGGCACCCTTGGCCTGCTCGGCGGGGTTCCGGCGCCCGGTGGCGTCCTGCTTCAGGGCATCGGGGAGGCCGCCCGCGAACTTGTCGATCGCGTCGGCGAGGTCCTTCGCCTTCCCGGCGAGCGCGTCCTGCGCATCGGCGTCGCTCTTGCCGCGGAGGTTCGCCTGGTCCTTCTGGAGCTCGGCGAGCCGCTTCGCGAGGTCTCCCAGCGAGGCGTCGTTCCTCGGATCCTTCGTCCCGTCGATGAGCGCCTGCTCGCGCTGGATCAGGTCGGCGAGCTTCGCCTTCGCGGCCGCGGCGCGCTGCTGCGCCTTCTCGGGGTCGGCGAACTTCTCCGACTTCAGGTGCTGGTCCCGCTCCTGCTCGAGGATCCGGTTGAGCGTCGCGAGCTGGTCCTCCGTGCGCTTGATCTGGTCCTCGATGTCCTTCCGCTCGGCGTCGCGGTCGAGCAGGATGTCCAGCAGCCTGGCGAGGGCGGCCTCGAGCTGCTTCTGCTTCTCGAAGGCCTCGTTGAAGTACTCGGAGCGGAGCAGGGTCTCGATCTCGCCGACCTTCTCGAGGTTCCGGTCGTCCTTGCTGCGCTGCCAGGCCATCTTGAGGCGCGCCGCCTGGTCCGGATTCCGTTTCGCGAGCTGCTTCGTGATCCGCTGCATCGTCTCCTCGATGCGCTTCAGGCGTTCGCCGATGTCGTGCTGCTCGTCGGCGATCTCCCCCGCCTTGGGCGCGGGGGCGGGCGCGGGAGCCGGCGCCGGGTCCTGCGGGAAGGCGAGGGGGCAGAGGAGCGCGCAGGCAACGAGGGCTCGCTTCACGGCATGTCTCCGGTTTCGCGGGCTCCGCACGCCCGCTGGGTCATTCTACCCCCCGCGGAGGGGGGTGGGCCGGCCCGGCGGAGGGCCTTTGCCTCTTCCAACCGCCGGGAGGAAGGCCAGTTCGGCCTTTTTACGTCCCCGGGACGCTTCCGGCTCCCGGGCGGCCCCCCGGCCCCCCTCTCTTCCCGCCTACTTCGGGTGATCTTCCTTGGGCGGCGGAGGGTTGTCCCCGAAGATCTCCCGGAGCGTCTCCTCGTACTTCTTCCGGGTGATCTCCTTCACCTTGCCGTGGTCGGCGAGGATCGCACGGATGGATTCTACGATCTCCGTGAACCCCTCGGCCTTCTCCATCCGGGCGAGCATGGCCTCCATGGCCTTGAGGACGTCCTCGTAGCCCGCCTCGATCGCCGTGCCGTCCTTGCCGCCGAGTGCTAAGGTCGCCGCGCGCTGCGCCGCGTCGTCGAGCCGCCGCGCGTGGGGATCCATGACGTCCGTCCGGAGCTGCTCGAGGCCCTTGACGATCGAGGACCTGAGGCGGCCGATCGTCGCCGGCTCGGCGATCCGGTTGTAGTACATCTCGTCGAAGATCTGGTCGAAGGCGCCCTCGATCGCGTGCACGCGCCGCGCGATCTCGCGCTGGTCTTGCGCCTGGCTCTCGAACTGCACGGTCATCTCGGCGGCGGCGGGGGGCTTGTCGCGCAGGTCGAGGAAGCGGTCGCGCACGCGGCGCTCGCGCTGGATCAGCTCCTCGAAGAAGTTGCGCTGCTCCTGCTGCCGCCCGAGCAGCTCGTTGGTGAGCTCCTCGAGGGTCACGACCTTGAGCGCGACCGGGTCCGACTTGCCCTCGTGCGCCTCGGGCTGGGCGTTGTCCTTGCCGAACGCCGTGAGCGCGAGGAAGGCGCCCGGGGCAAGGTCCAAGGGGCCGAGCTCCATCTCCGCCTCGATCTCGACGGTGTCGGCGCCGAGCCGGTCCGCCGGCAGGGCGATGACGTGGGGTTCCGGGGCCTGCCGGTCGCCGGCGCTCTTCACCACCTCGAGCCGGCCCTCGACGACCTTCACGTCGTCCGTCGCGCGCACCGTGTAGGGCACGAGCGCGACGGGCACGACCATCGCGCCGACGCCGCGCTTCTGCAGGCGGATGCGCGGCGCAGCGTCTTCCATCACGCGCACGACGAAGCGCGGCGCGAGCGACGGGTTCGAGAGGCCGTCGGTGTCGCGCAGCCGCACGCCGACGAGCACGGTCTCCTCGGGCGCGATCGTGACCTCGAACGCGTCGGGGCCCACGAGCTTGCCGGGCAGCGTCTTGTCCGCGGTCTCGCCGAACACGACATCCATGGACTGGAGCGGCTTCGATGCCTTGCCGCGGATCGTGACGAAGCCGCCCTTGAGCATCTCGGGGTCGCCTTGCGCGGGGTCGACGCGCAGCGGGTCGCGGCCGGCGTAGGGGGGGAATCCGACCTCGACGACGACCTCGCTGACCTCCGGGGCGTCCATGAGCTCGATCCTGTAGTCCTCGGTGACCTCGTCGCCGCCCTCGAGGTGGAACGTGATCGGGAAGGCGATCGCCGCGAACTCGTGCCGGTAGAGGTGGCCCTGGAGGTCGGCCTTCATCGTCGCCTTGCCGCGTTCTCCCTCGCTGTCGCGATAGAGGATCGTGACGCGCTCGGGGTGCTCGACGCCGACGCTCCGCGCGGTGACGACGAGGTCGCCGCCGCGGACGATCCGCGCCACGCGGTTCGGGAAGAGGTCGGGGTCGACCACGAGGTAGGTCTTCTGCGGCCAGCGGATGTCCTTCAGGAGGACGTTCCTCTTGAACCAGATGCTCGCGGAGTCGGGGTCCGCGGCGGCGCCCGCGGCGAGGAGGCCGAGCGCGAGGAGGCCCAGCGCCGCGCGGCGCGCGACGCGGCCGGTCGCGAGGATCCTGCCGAAATCGAGGTGCTTCACCGGCTCCGCCACCGCGTGGACCGCGTCCTCGATGAGCTGCGGCGACATGCCGTAGCGCTCGGGGTCGGCGACGCGCGCGAGCTGGAGAGCGGAGATCAGCCGGTCGGAGAGGTCGGGGTAGCGCGCCTCGACCGCGATCGCGAGCGGATCCTCGCCGGGAAGCCGGCCGAGGCGCCGCACGAGGAAGCGCCAGAAGGCCCAGGCGATCACGCCGAGCCCCGCGAGGAGGATCACGGCGCGCGCCGCCACCTCGAGGCGGAAGACGCGGTCGAGCAGGAAGCTGAGCGCGACGGCAGCGAGCAGCGCCCCCGCCACGCGCGCGCCGCCCTCGAGGGCGAGCGCCGCGGCGATCCGGCGGCGGAGCGCGTCGAGCCGGGCACGGATTTCCGGGAGGTCGTTCATCTCACACCATCCGGTAGCGCTTGCGGAGGATCCACTCCGCGCAGACGAGGAGCAGGACGACGATCACGGTCGTCCACGTGTCCCAGAGGGGCACCGGCCGGCCCTGCGTCACCACGCGCTCGCTCGCCGGCGGGATGACATGCGGGTCGCCGAGCTTCCCGAGCTCGTAGACCTCGGTCGCGATGCCGCGCGTCCGGGCGGCGAGATCCCGGAGGAGCGGCCGGTCCGTGCGGACGTCGCCCATCTCGCGATGCGGCTCCTCCGCGCGGAACGAGGCGGCGGGGGTATCGGGGCCCTCGCCCTTGAACTCCGCCGCGGTCGCGCGCAGCTCGTAGTCGCCGACGGCCGGCGGCGCGAAGGAGCCCGCGAAGTGCCCCGGCTTGCCCTCGACCGGCTCGAGCTTCAGCTCCTGCTCGAGCGAGGGGCCGTTCAGGGTGACCGAGACCGACGGCGCCTGGAGCGGCTCGAACGAGGCGTCGAACGCCTCCGCGGAGATCCGCACGGCGTCGCCGAGGTCCACCAACTCGCGGTCGAGGTACACGCGGAACCGCTTCCGCGCCCCGCCGAGGCGACCCTCGAGAAGGAAGCGCGTCGTCTGGACCCAGAAGCGGTCGAAGATGTTCTCGGCGGTCGCGCGCCAGCGGTGCGTCTCGTCCGCCGCGAGGAAGAGGACCCTGCCGGCGCCGTAGCGGTGGACGGCGAGCACGGGCCGCCGGCCGTACGGCTCGACGGTCTCCCGCGGGTCGTCGTGGCGCGCGAGCACGGTCGCGCCGGGTTTCGCCTTGAGGACCGGGAAGCACCAGTAGAAGGGGGGGAGGCGGTCCCAGACGAGCTCCTTCGCCTGCTTGGGGTCGGAGTGGAACCGCGTCGCGGGGTGCGAGAGGCCGGCCGGGTCGGGCGCCATGCGCCAGGGCGAAGTGAAGTAGCCGCCGTAGCCGATGCCGATCCCCGGCTGGTCCGCGCGATCCGTGTCGAGGACCACCGGGAGGAGCCCGCTCAGGTCGTTCTCGCCCGACGGCGTGTCCCGCAGGAGGGAGAGCGTGAACTTGTTGCCGGCGATGAAGGCGAGCCCGCCGCCGTGGTCCGACACGAACTTCTTGAGCATCGCGGGCCAGTCCGGCGGGAAGACGGACGGGTCCGGATCGTGGAGGATCACGACGTCGTACGCGAAGAGGTCCTTCTCCTCCTTCGGCAGCTCCGTGATCGAGACGTTGCCGTCCTGGCGGAAGTTCGGATCGGCGCTCTCGAGGAAGCACGCGAGCGTGATCGTCGAGTCGCGCATCAGCGTGTTCTTGATCGCGTAGTAGTCGTACGCGGGCGCGCCGGCGACGAGCAGCACCTTGGCCTTCTCCTCGACGACGCGCGTGACGAAGATCTTCTCGTTGTCCTTCGTGTCCGACTCGTCGGTCGCCGGCTCGATCTGCGCGCGGTACTCGACGAGGCCCGTCCTCGGCGGCCGGTCCGTGACCCGCAGGATCGCCGGCTGGTCGCCGGGCGGGAAGTCCACGTGCTCGGTCGCGATGTGGTCCCACGCGTCCCCGGCCTCAGGGTAGCGCCGCCAGAACTCGACCGTCGCGCTGTTGTAGCCGCGTGAGGATGCGCGCGCCTCGAAGACCGCGGGGTCGTTGCGGAAGATCCGGTCGGGCCCCGCGAGCGACGTCACGCGCAGGTTCCTCGGGAGCTCCGCCTCGCCGACGACGACCGTGAAGAGGCGGAGATCCTTGTTGCGGAGGTAGAGCGCGAGGTCCTCGGGCGGCGGGCCCAGGTTGTTGCGGCCGTCGGTCACGACGATGATCGCGGCGACCCGGTCGGAGCCGGCCATCTCGACCGCCTGCCTCACGGAGCCGGAGAGGTTCGTGCCCTTGACGGCGCGCGCCCGCGCGGCGTCGGTGACGAGGTCGATGCCCGGGGCCTGCGGCGGGATCGCGTCCTTCTCGAGCCGCGGGACGATGACCGGCGCCGACACGGTGTCGGAGAAGGTCTGCACGACCACGCGGTTGCTGCGCGCGAGCATCGTGATGAGGCCGGACGTGTCGAGCGCCTCGTTGACGATGCGGTAGCGGGGCAGCTCGCGTGGGTCTTTCGCGATCGCGTTCCTGAGCGCGGCCCAGGTGGCCTCGTCGGGGTAGCGGTCGCGCGAGGTCATCGAGAGCGAGCCGTCGAGCAGGAGAAGGGTGCTCTTGTCGATCTCCTCCACCTGGTCGATCGCAAGGACCGGCTCGAGGATGAGGATGAAGGCGCAGGCGATCACGAGCGCGCGCAGCGAGGCGAGGGTGATCTTGAGGGGGCCGGGGGCCGAGCCCTCCCGCCGGTAGATCCAGAAGACGCCCGCGACGAGCGCGAGCGCGAGCAGCAGCAGCGCGAGGCCGGCGGACCCCCGGGGCAGGTTGGCGAACTCGAACGACGTGACCGCGCCGTCCGGGATGTCGGTGTTCTCGACGCCCAGGAGCGCGCGCAGCCAGCCGCTCATCGGACGAACACCTGCTTCCCCTCGGCCTCGACCCGCTTCGCGGCGTGGTGGCCGAAGCGCCACGCGAGCAGGGTCTCGAGCGACGCCACCGCCACGAGGGCCACGACGAGCGTGCGCCAGAACTCCGAACGGTCGGCCTCGTCGCTGCCGAGCGCCGCGCCCTCCGCGCCCCGCTCGATCCGCGCGCCCGGCGCGGCCGCGCGGAGCTTCTCGAGGTCGACCCGCTCGAGGTCGCCCTCGGTCGGATCGAGGTTCATCGCGTAGAGCTCCTCGTACGGCTCGCCCTGCGGCGTCTTCAGCCGCACCGCGTACTCGCCGGCGACGGTCGTCCGGTCGAACCGGTAGAAGAGCTGCTTCGTCGCCTCGTCCCGGGCGGACGCGAGCTGCACCGGCGTTCCCCCGAGCTCCGGGGGCGGCACCACCGCGACCAGCGGCGCCATCTCCCTCGGCTCGTAGCGGATGACGATCGGCTCCCCTACGGTCTTGGTGTAGATGTCGGGGTCCCGGCGGACCACGTAGCGGGCCGCCTCCTGGAGGAGCGGCAGCCACAGCACCGAGTGCGGGAAGTTGGACCACTCGAGGTCCGCGGCGGTCGTGAAGAGGAGAACGCGGCCGTCGCCGAGCTGCTTCTCGACGAGCGCCGGCGAGCCGTCCTCGTCCGTATAGGAGAGGAGCACGCGCGCGTCGGCCCGCGACGATACCTCGCACTTGACGAACCGGCTGACGGCGACCGTGCGGAAGACGACCGGATGGAGCCCGCGCAGGAACCGTACGGCGGGGTGGTCCGGCGCCGAGGGCATGAGGTTCGTGTACTCGTCGGAGGAGCCCTCGACGTCGCGGAGCGGGTAGGGGAGCAGGTGCTGGCCCGCCTCCTCCCCGCGGCCGAAGAAGATCGCGTTGTAGACCTGCGGGTCGACCTGGTCGCCCAGGAAGAAGATGACGCCGCCGCCGGCCCGGACGTAGTCCTCGAGCGCCTTCACTCGGTCGTCGGGAAGGCGGTAGACGTTGCAGAGGAAGATGCCGTCGTACGCATCCGGATCGCGGCCCGGGAACATGCTGTCGGCGACCACGTCGACCTCGATGCCGCTCGGCACGTCGCCCGGCGGCATGAGCGCGGCGGCGAGGAAGTCGGTCTCGCCCCGGTAGGCCTCCGGCTCCGGCTCGCCGTCCACGAGCAGGAAGCGGAGCCGGGGGCGCACGCTGACGACGCGGCGGCGCACGTCGTCGCCGGACAGCAGGTCCGCCGGCGTGCGGGCGCGGACGACCGCGGGGCCCGCCGACCGGAACGTGTACTCGGTCTTCACCTCGACGGGCTCGCCGCCCGGCGGGATGTCGCCCTCGACGCGCACCGGCACCTGCTGGTGCGTGCCGAACTCGAACTGCACCGTCACGTTGGATGCGGGTCCCGGTCCGTAGTTCCTGACCCGCGCGACGAAGGTGGCGGGCACGCCCGCGATCACGGCGCGGTCGATGGGCTCGAGCCCGACCACGCCGACGTTGTCCACGGGCGCCGCGCCGACGTCGATCAGCCGCACGTCGGCCCGCTCCGCCAGCGCGGCGAGCGCCTTCACCACGTCGGGACGGAGGTCGCCGGACGCCTCGGCCCAGTCCCGGCGCCGGAAGTCGGAGAGGATGTGGACGACGAGGCGCGCCTCGTGCTCCTCGCGGTCCGCGAGGAGCGCATCGACGGCGGCGACGACATCCAGCGTCCCGTCGGAGGGCTGGAGCCCCTCGATCGCCTTCGCGAGGCGCGGGCCGTGGGCGCTCGCCACGGACACGCGGCGGAAGCCCTCCTCCGCGTCGCGCGGCCGGGTGCCCAGGAGGAGCGTCAGCCGGTCGCTGCTGCGCTCGTCGTGGAGACGCTCGACGAGCCGCTTCGCCAGCGCCTTCGCCGTCTCGAACGCCGAGCGGTTGCCCTGGCCGGCGCGCATGGAGTGCGAGTCGTCGAGGAGCAGGATCCGCTCGGTCGACCCGGCGGCGCCGAAGAGGGCGGCCAGCGCGTCCTGGCGCGGGCTGAACGGGCGCGCGACGGCGAGGATCAGGAGGACGACGAGCGCGGTGCGGAGGAGGAGCAGCAGGAGGTTCTCGAGCCGCACCCGGCGCCGGTTTCGCACCGCGGCCTTGAGCAGGAAGTCCATCGCCGCCCACTCCATCGTCTTGAACCGGCGCCGGTTCAGGAGGTGGATGATGATCGGCAGGCTCGCGAGCGCGAGGCCGCCGAGCAGCGCGGGGTGGACGAAGGAGATCGCGATCATCTCCGGCGCGTGCTCCCGCGCACGACCCGGGCGCGCGCCGCGAGGAAGCCTGCGAGCGACTTGTCGAGCCGGTCGCCGGTCGAAAGCAGCATGTGGTCGATCCGCATCGAGGCGCACATGCGCCGCACCTGCTCGAGGAACTCGCGGAGGATCTCGAGGTAGCCGTCGCGGAGCGCGCGCGGCTCCGCGATCAGGTCGGGGAGCTGTTCGAGGCCCATGAACCGCGTGTTG
>DASUGR010000136.1:0-12789 GCA_036273915.1 Planctomycetota bacterium
GTCGAGGTCGTTCGCGAGCTCCTCCTGCAACCGGTCGCGGATCTCGCCTTCCTCGAGGCCCTCGGCCGCCGCCGCCTCGAGCGCGACCGAGAAGCGGATGGACGCCGACACGCCGTCCGCCACGAACACGAGGATGCGGCACGTGGCCTCCTCCGCCCACAGCCCCTCGTGTCTCGTCGGCTCGAATTCGATCTCGCTATTCAAGCCGAACATGGGACCGACCCTATCACGGCTTGGCGCGCGTGCCGGCGGTCGAGCGCGCTACCAGCCGCCCCCGCCGCCCCCCCCGAATCCGCCGCCGCCGAACCCGCCGCCGCCGGAGAAGCCGCTCCCCCCGCTCCAGCCGCCCCCGCCGCCGCCGGTCAGCAATGCGCTCCGCGGCGGCGTGTAGAAGGTCGCTGCGCGCGTCGAGCGCAGGAATCCGTGGAACGACGTGTTGAAGGCCGCGCCCTCCGGTCCGACGTACCACTGCGGCGGCTCGTGGAAGAGCGCCTCGAAGAGCCGCGTCCACTTGTCCACGATGCCGAGCGCGATCGCGTAGGGCAGCAGCTTCTCGAAGTAGCTCCGCGGGAAGTTCCGCATCCGCTCCTCCTCCGCGGTGCGGAGGTACTCCTCCATCCCGCGGATGCGGCGCAGCGCCTCCATCCCGCGGTCGGTGCGGCGCGGCATCCGCCGGGCGCACGGGAAGGTCACGATCGCCGAGAGCGCAAGCGCAAGGAGCGCGACCCACCACGTCGACCAGATGAGCGCCGCGATCCCGCTCAGGGAGAACGCGACCGCCGCGATCGCCGTCCACCTCGTCCGCACCTCGTCGGGGCGTGCGCGGAAGTACCCCCCGTCCGCCGCGGCGTCGTAGACGGCGCTGCGGATCGCGTCCATCTTCATGCCGAGCCGGTCCTGCTCCGCGCGGCCCGTCTTCGCGCCGCGCCGGAAGAGGCCGTCGAGGATCATCTTCTCGTGCCGGAGGAGCGTCGTGTCCTTCTCCCAGTCCTTCTTCCGGCGGAACACCGGCTCCTCGCCGGTCACGTCGATGTCGAAGTACCCGCGACCGGCGAGGTCCACGATGCACGCGGTGATGTCGTGCGGGTCCACGCTCTCGTCCGCGAGCAGGCCGATCTCGCTCGGCCTCAGGCCGAAGGGCGCCTCGAACTCCGGGACGATCGTCGCGAACTCGAGCGAATCGCGCCCGCGGCCGTACCAGAGCACGAACATGAGGACCGCGAGGGCGAGCGGCAGCAGCGCGCCCCAGTTGGCCTGCGCGATCCACCACGCCTCCAGAATCCGGCCCGGGTGCTGCACGTGGCCGAGCGGGAAGCCGACGACGATCGTCAGCCCCTCGTAGCTCCCGAGCGGCGCCTTGGTCGCGATGCGCACGCGGCCGTCCTTGAGCACCTCGGTCTGCTGGTCGGACGCGCGGCTCCCGTAGGCGCCCGTGAACGCCGCCAGCCGGACCTCCTCGCGCGGGACGCCCCCCGGCAGCGTGACGGTCGCGGACGCGTGGCGGATCGGGAAGGGCCAGCCGTTGCCGGTGACGTTCCAGTAGAGCTCGTCGTGCGCGCCGTAGCCGCCCTCCTCCTCGCCGTAGGCGCGGATCGTGTTGCGCGAGCGGTAGCGGATCACGACCGTGCGCGTGGCGTTCTCCGCGCCCGGCACCGCGATCTTGAGCTTCAGGTTGCCGTCCTCGTGCGAGATGTCGTGCCAGAGCTCGTTCCCCTCGCCATCGGTGATCGCCTCGACCTCGAGATGCAGCGTGGCGCGCAGCCCGCCCGGGTAGGTGTAGCGGTAGGGCACGAACCGGTAGATCCCGTTCCACGATCCGGTGAACGCGACCTTGAGCGTCTCGGTCACGGTCAGGTACCCGTCCTCCTGCACCGTGATGTCGGAGTGGAAGTCCTCGATCGCGAGCGAGCGCGCCTGCGCGACCGCTGCGAAGAGGGCAAGGGCCGTGACGATTCGGTTCATGCGAGCTCCTGTCCCTGGATCCTGGGCGCCCCGCGCTCCTCCGCCTCGGCGACCTGGAAGAGGTCGAACGGCCGCCAGCCGCAGACGACGGCGAGGAGGCTCGCGGGGAGCTGCTCGATGCGCGTGTTGAAGTCTCGCACGGCGCCGTTGTAGTAGCGCCGCGCGTACTGGAGGTGGTCCTCGACCTCGACGAGGTCGTCCTGGAGCCGGCGGAAGCCGGCGTCGGCCTTGAGCTCCGGGTAGCGCTCGACGAGCGCGAGCAGCTTCACGATGCCGTGGTCGAGCCCGCGCTCGGTCCGCTCGCGGTCGGGCACGGCGGTGGCCGCCTGCGCGTCGCCGCGCAGCCGCGCGACCCCCTCGAGCGCCTCGCGCTCGTGCTCGGCGTACGCCCCGACCACGCGCGCGAGGTTCGGGACGAGGTCGTGCCGCCGCTTGAGCTGCACGTCGATGCCCGAGAACGCCTCCCGCGCGCGGTTCCTTAGCCGCACCGTGGAGTTGAAGAGGAGGACCATGCCGACCGCCAGGACAACGAGAGCGATGTACAACGCCGTCACGGGCGACATTCTCGCCGAAATCCGGGGGGGGCTGGGGGGCCGGGGCCCCTCCGGCCCCGTTCGTGTTCGCGCGCTCAGGCCCTGGAGCCGAATTCCGATGATCGATGGCCGACCCAGGTGGGCGATTCCCAGTCGGCGGGACGCATTCCGAAGGAGACACGCATGAGGATCCGAAGGCTGATCGCGGCGGGCTTGCTTCTTCTGCCCAGTCTGGGTTGCATGGGGATGTACGCCGAATCGACTCCCCCGCCCCCCCCTCGAGAGTCGTACGTGCAGGACGCGGTCCGGAACATGGTGTTGAAGACGGACATCTCCTGGGAGTTCCAGTTCTCGCCGGCGGATCCGAACGGCGCGGGCGTCTGGGCCAGCGAGACGGCGCCGAATCTCCTGCGGGCGGCGCTCAGCGAAGAGGGGCAGTCGGACGGCAACAGCTTCGTGCCGGGCTCGAACGGCGAACGGCAGGTGTGGCTGCGCGTCTACGAGTACAGCGACGGCAACAACACGACGCCGCGCAACAGCGTCCGGGCGGAGATGTGGGCCCTAGGGCACCAGGGGATGGTCTGCTCGGTCAGCACGCCGAGCACCGACACGCAGGGCGAGATGATCCAGGAGGTGGCCCACCGACTCTACACCTGGTTCCACACGGGCTGGCACACGAACTGATCCTCACAGCACGAGCGACGCGAGCGACGCGATGCGGACGTCCGGGTCGCCGCGCGCGTCCCCCACCGCGATCACGCGCATCCCCGCCGCCTTCGCGGCGGCGATGCCGTTCGCGCTGTCCTCGATCGCCACGCAGTCGCCCGGCGCCGCGCCGAGCCGCTCCGCCGCGAGCAGGAACACGTCGGGCATGGGCTTCCCGCGCGCCACCTCGTCCGACGAGCAGACGGCGTCGAAACGCCAGCCGAAACGCTCGAGCACGCGCCGGATCACGGCCAAGGGCGAGCCGCTCGCGAGCGCGATCTTCCCCTTCGCCCGGGCGAGGCCGAGCGCGCGCTCCGCGCCGGGAAGCGGCTGGAGACGGTCTTCGAACCTCGCGAGGAGCGTCGCGAGCAGCCGCTCGGCGAAGACCGCGGGCTCGGCCGCGCACGCGTGCTCGCGGAGCAGGAACGGCACGAGCTCCCCCATCTTCATCCCGCGGTGCAGGGGCTCCGTCTCCGGCCGGTAGCGGGCGCCGGAGAGGGCGAGCGTCTCGACGATCGCCTCGGACCAGAGCGGCTCGGAGTCGACGAGGATCCCGTCGAGGTCGAAGACGACGTGCACGAGGCTGGTAGAGTACCGCCTCGTGTCGCGGCGCCGGCGCTTCCTCCTCGCGGCGCTCCCGGTGGTCGCCGTCCTCGTCGCGGTCGCGCCGATGCTCGCGCGCACGGCCGCGGTGCGGCGGTTCGTGGCGGGCCGGGTCTCCGACGCGCTCGGCCGCCCGGTCGAGATCGAAGGCCTCGACGCGGGGTGGCTCTCGGGCGTCGAGGTGCTGGGCCTCGTCGTCCGGAACGGGACCGCGGAGTTCCGGGGCGAGCCGCTGCTCGAGGCGCGCTCGATCCGCCTTCCGGGCGCGCTGCCGAGCCTCGTCTTCTCCGGCGCGGACGACATCGCGATCGACGGCCTCGTCGTGCGCCTCGAGGAGCAGGCGGGCGGCCGCACGAACATCGACGACCTCGTGAAGAGCCTCGCGACCCCGCGGCCTCCGGCGCCGGGGAAGGAGGTGAAACCGATCCGCTTCCGGCTCACCGACGCAAAGGTCCAAATCCGCCGGCTCCTCCGCCGCCCGCAGCCGCGGCCGCTCGACCCCTTCCGCGAGGATCCCGTCGTGCTCCCCGCGGACGAGGGGCTCTTCGTCGTCGCGCTCGACGACCTGGACCTCCTCCTCGCGGCGGCGCCCGGCGAAACGTCGCTCGACCTCACCGCGAAGGTCCGCGTCGGCGACCGCGAGGGCAGGGCCGAGATCCGCGCGCGGCTCGGCCCCCGGACCCCCACCGGACTCGTCCACCTCGAAGGGATCGACCTCGCGCTCCTCCGCCCGCTCCTCGAGGGCCTCGAGGGCCGCGTCGACCTTCGCATCGAGGGCTCGGCCGAGGGCGCCGAGCTGAAGCTCCGCGCGGAAGGGCTCAAGGCGGGCCCGGTCGACGAGGCGTGGGCAGAGGTCGACGCGCGGGTCCGCAAGGAGGGCGAGGGCGTCCTCGTCGAGAAGCTCGCGGTCCGGACCGCGTCGGACGCGCTCTCGTTCGACGCGCGCGGCGCGTGGCCGGCGAAGGATCTCGAGATCTCCGCGCGCGTGCCGACGGCGCTCCTCGGGCTCCGCGCGAAGGGGCCGGTCACGCTCGACGCGCGCGGCAAGGGACGCGACCTCGCGGGCACGCTCGCAATCCCCGACGCCGAAGCGCGCTTCGACGTGACGCTCCGCGACGACGGCGTGAGCGTGAGGAAGCTCGACGCGAAGGCGCGCGGCAGCACGGCCTCGCTCGAGGGCGACGTCGCGGATACGGGAACCGTGCGGCTCTCCGGCAGCGCGGATGTCGATCTCAAGGACCTCGCGCCGCTGCTGCCGGAGGGGAAGACGCTCGAGGGCCGCCTCCAAATCGAGCGCCTCGCGCTCGAGAACCTCTCGCTCAAGGCGGACGCGATCGTCACCGGGCTCCTCGCGCGCGGCTTCTTCGCGGAGGACCTGGACCTCGGCCGCGGCGAGCTGCACGTCGACGCGGCGCTCTCGGGGGATCGCGACGTCCTCACCATCGCGCGCGCGCAGCTCGACGGCCTCGTGGCGCAGGGCACCGTGGAGGGGCTCAAGGGCGACATGCCCCGCGCCGATGGCACGGTCAAGGGGACGCTCGCGTTGAACCCGCTGCATGCGCGCCTCCTCGGCATCGAGGACGTGAGGGGGCTCCGGGGGCAGCTCGCGGTCGACGTCCTTGCCTCGACGGGCGCCGCGGGCGTCTCCGGCGAGGCCGCGATCGAGGGCCTCCACGTCGAGACCGCTCGCGGCTCGTGGGAGCTGAAGCGGGTCGACGTGCGGGGCAGCTACAAGGATGGGGCGGCGGAGGTCTCGGCGACGTCGGACGGGCTCCGCCTCGCGGGGTCGCTCGCGGGCGGCAAGGGCCACGTCGAGCTGGACGTGGACGCGATCGAGCGCCACCCGCTCCTCCTGGGCCTCCTGCCGGCCGACGTCGCGCTCGAGGGTCCGCTCGCGCTCCGCGCGGACCTCGAGGGCAAGCCGTGGGACATCCGCGGCACGCTCTCCTCGGAGCGGCTCACGGCCCGGCTCCCCGGCCGCGGGGTGGAGGGCGCGAAGCTCCTCGTCTCGTTCACCGCGCGCGACGAGGGGCGGGGGTGGCTCGTCGCCGCGCCCGGGGTCGCGCTCGGCGACATCCGGGCGAGCCTCGCCGACGGGTTCCTCGGCAGGGACGGCAGCCGGTCGGGCCGGCTGACGCTCAAGGCGCCGCTCGAGGCGCTGCTCCCGCTCGCGCCCGAGGCGAAGGGCGTGGCGCCGCGCGGCGCGCTCGCGCTCGACGTGCGCGCGACGCACGCCGCGCGGTGGGAGGTCGCCGGCGCGGCGGACGTGGCGGATGCCTCGTTCGTGCTCGCCGGGGAGCGCACGCCGGGGAAGTCCCTTCGGGTCGAGTTCGACGCGCTGCCCGAGGAGACGGGCGTCACGCTCCGGCGGATCCACCTCACCACGCGGCTCACGGACATCGAAGGCGCGGGCGCGATCGGCAAGACGATCACGCTGCGGATGGACGGGAAGACGCGGCTCGAGGAGATCGTGCCCTACGCGCCGGCGCTGCGCGGGAGCGGCGAGGTGACGCTCGACGGATTCGCGTTCGACCTCGCCGAGGACGGCGCGCTCGGCGTCTCGACGGCCGTGCACGCGGCGGCCGTGCGGGTCGAGGCGGGCAAGCTCACGGAGCTGAAGCTGCGGACGCGGCTCACGGGGCGCCTCGCCTCGGGCGCGATCGAGGGCGTGAAGACGGAGGTCGACCTCACCGCGGCCAAGGCGGAGCGCGGGAACGTCGTCGTGGAGGATCTCGTCCTCCGCGAGCGCGGCGCCGGCGGCACGGACGCCTACGCGCTGGGCACGCGCGTCCAAGCGAGGCGGCTCGTCGTGGGCGCGACCTCCTGGCTGCAGGTCGGGCTCGACCTCCGGGGCCGGCTCGACCGGCTGTTCGGCGACAAGCCCCCGACCGGCGTCACCGGGGACGTCACCTTCGGCCTCTGGAACCTCGGCCCCTTCCGGTGGAAGCAAGCCAAGGGGAAGATCGAGATCCTCGACGGCAACGTCCTGGTGAAGAACCTCGTGGCGGGCCTCGAGGGCGGCACGGTCAAGGCGGAGGGGCGGCTCGTGCCGACGGGAGACCGCCTCGCGTGGGAGGGGAAGGCGCGGGCGGAGGGGGTGGTGCTCTCCGAGGAGATCGGCCGCCCGCTCTCGTTCGTGATCCCGTTCCTGCGCGTGGAGAAGCAGGCGGGCACGCTCTCCGGGCGCGGGGACTTCGAGATCGAGCTCGCGGCCGAGGACACGACCGACGCGGCGATCCTGCGCACGCTCGCCGGGAAGGGGAACGCGCACCTCTACGAGATCGAGGCCAAGAACTCGATCCTCCTGCCGCTGCTCTCGCTGCGCCTCGACAAGGCGATCCTCGGGGAGCCCTACCGGTTCAAGGACCTGAAGGTGGCGTTCGACGTGGCCAACGGGAGGATCCGGCCGCAGCCGTTCGAGCTCAAGGCGACGCCGTTCGGGATCGACGTGAAGGAGATCGAGGTGGGCCTCGACGGCACCGTCGACGCGCTGATCATCCCGGGCGTGATCCCGCTCCGGGTCAAGGGGACGCTCGACGACCCGAAGGTCCGCCCGGCCCCCCTCGCGCCGTTCCGGTAGGCTCCGGTCCGCCTCCCCTTCCCCGCGCCCCTTCCCCTCCCGCCGCTGAGGCCATCGCGTAGACTGGCCCGCTTGTCGCACCTTCTCCTGCTCTCGGAGATCGGCCGGATCATCGGCGAGGCGCGCACGCACCAGGAGGTGCTCGTGCGCGTCGTGCGGCTCATCGCCGGCCGGCTCCGCGCGGACGTGTGCGCGATCTACCTGCTCGACGGCGCGCGCACGACGCTCACTCTCGCCGCGACCGAGGGGCTCTCGGCCGACGCGGTCGGCAAGGCGCGCCTCGCGAAGGGCGAGGGCCTCACCTGGCAGGTGCTCGACAAGATGGCGCCGGTGATCGTCGAGGACGCGCCGCGCGACCCCGGCTACAAGTACCTGCCGCTCACGCACGAGGAGGCGTTCCACTCGTTCCTCGGCATCCCGCTGCAGGTGCGCGGGCTGCCGATCGGCGTCATCTACATCCAGACGCGCGAGCCCCGGCGGTTCACCGACGACGACATGCGCGCGCTGTCCGCGATCGCCTCGCAGGTCGCGCCGGTCGTCGACAACGCGCGCCTGCTCGCGCTGGTCGCGGGCGAGGAGCCCCCCTCCGCGCCGCCCGTCCACGACACGGGCCCGCGCCGCTACTTCGGCACGCCCTGCTCGACCGGCGTGGTCAGCGGGGCCGTCATGCGGCTCATGGACCGGGTGCCGCGCGAGCCCCACGCCACGCGGAGCGTGCGCGAGGAGCTGGAGCGGCTCGAGGGCGCCTTCCTGCGGGCGCGCGAGGAGCTCCTCAACATGCAGCAGTGGCTCCGCGACCACAACGCGGAGGAGGCGGCGCTCGTCTTCAGCGTGCAGCTGATGATGCTCGAGGACCCGACGTTCGAGGGGCGCATGCGCGCGTCCGTCGAGGCCGGGGCGCCGGCGTACACGTCGATCCTGCGCGTGAGCGACGAGGTCGTCGCCCGCTTCGCCACGCTGCGCGACCTCTTCTTCCGCGAGCGGTCCGACGACGTGCGCGACGTCACGGCGCGGCTCCTGCGCAACGTGCGGCCCGCGTCGGAGCGGAAGAGCGTCACCCTCGAGGGGAAGGTCGTCGTCCTTCCCCTGCTCACGCCGTCGCGGATGGTCTCGCTCTGCGCCGAGGGCGTGAGCGCGGTCCTCGCCGGCGGCGGCGGCGCGACGTCGCACGCGGCACTTCTCGCGCGCTCGCTCGACCTGCCGCTGGTCGTCGGCCTCGGCGACTTCATCCACGAGGCGCAGGACGGCGACCTCGTGCTCGTGGACGCGGCGTCGGGCGAGGTCGTGCTGCGGCCGCCCGCGTCGCTCGTGAGCGACGCGACGCGCGTCGCCGCGGCGGGCGTCGAGGCGCTGCGCACGAAGTTCGCGGACCCGGGCCCCGGCAAGTCGCGCATCCGCTTCGAGGCCAACGTGAGCCTCTGGGGCGACGCGGTGCGCGCGCGCGAGGAACAAGCGGAGGGCATCGGCCTCTACCGCACGGAGTTCGCGTTCCTCATGCGCCCCGACCTCCCCGGCGAGGACGAGCAGTACGTCCTCTACCGGCGGATCGTCGAGGCGGTGGCGCCGCTCCCGGTGACCTTCCGGCTGCTCGACGCGGGCGGCGACAAGCTCCTCCCCGCGCTCGGGCAGGCGCCCGAGCCGAACCCGTTCCTCGGCTACCGGTCGCTGCGGCTCCTGCTCGACCACCCGGAGATCCTCGGGGCGCAGGCGCGCGCGATCCTGCACGCGGTCGACGACACCGACGCGCGCGTGCTCGTCCCGATGGTCGGCTCGGTCGAGGAGTTCCGGGCGGTGCGCGAGCTCCTGAAGCAGGAGGAGCTCCCGGTCCCGGCGCTCGGCGCGATGGTCGAGGTGCCGTCCGCGCTGATGCAGCTGGACGAGCTGGCGAGGGAGGCCGACTACCTCTGCGTGGGGACGAACGACTTGACCCAGCACATGCTCGGCGTCGACCGCACGAACTCCCGCGTGACCCGCTTCTTCGATTTCTGCCACCCGTCGATGGTCCGCGCGCTCCGCGCGATCGCGGAGGCGGCGCAGCGCGCGAAGAAGCCCATCGTCGTGTGCGGCGCGGCGGCGAGCAACCCGCTCTACCTGCCGTTGTGGCTCGGCCTCGGCGTGTCGCGGCTCTCCGTGCACACGAGCCGGCTCCGCGTGCTGCGGGCGCTCGAGGTGCGGCTCGACGAGAGGAAGTGCCGCGAGGCCGTGATGGCGCTGATGGCGATGGACGCCGCGGCGAGGATCCGCGAGCACCTCGAGGAGATGGCGGAGCCCGATGTGCGGGAGCAGGTGAGGAAGCGGCTGCGCCAGTGATGCGGCGGACGCTTCTCCTCCTGGCACTCGCGGCGGACGCGGGCGCCGACGACGCCGCGGTCAGCAGGGCGCAGGCGATCGGAAAGGCCGGCCCGGAGGCGGCGCGGGAGCGGATCCCGGAGCTGATCGCGATCGGCAAGGGCGGCGCGCGGGAGCGGTTCGCCGCGCGCGACGCGCTCGCCATCGCGGGTCCGCACGCGGTCGCGCCGCTATTGGAGGGGGCTTCGGGGGACGCGGATCTCCGCCTCCTGCTCGAGGGGGTCTCCTACGACCTCGGCGCCGCGGTCGTGGCGCCGGCGCTGCCCGCGCTCGCGAGCGAGAACGCCGCGACGCGCGCGATGGCGGCGGCGGCGCTCGGCGCGGCGGGCAAGGGCGGCGAGGCCGCGGTGAAGAGGCTGATCGAGGCGCTCTACGACGACGACGCGGCGGTCCGCCGCGAGGCGGCGACGGCGCTGGGCCGCATCGGACGCGGGGCGCACGACGCGATCCCGGGGCTGATCCTCCTCGCGAACGACCGCGAGCGCGGCTGCACGCGCGAGGCGATCCTCGCGCTCGGCATGATCCTGCGCGACGCGGCGGAGCGGGCGCGCCCGGCGCCGAAGGTCAGTCCCGAGGTGTCGTCCGCGATCCAGAAGGGCCTCGCCTGGCTCGCGCGGCAGCAGACGCCGGAGGGCTGGTGGGCGATCCCCGCGGCAGGCGACGTAGCCGCCCCGGAGAAGGCGCGTGCGTGCGTCGCCTCGTTGGCACTTCTCGCGATGCTCGACGGGGGCGCGGACCCGCGTGCGCCCGAGCTCCGCGCGGGGCTGCGGTTCGTCGTGGCCGCGGACGCCTCGCCCGGCGACTACCCCCAGTCGTGGTGCGACGTCGACGTCGTGGCGACGACCCTCTGCGCCGCCGCGCGCGTGCTCGGCGAGCCCGAGTGCACGGCGGTCGCCAAGCGCCTCGTCGCCGCCGACGTCGCGACCGGCGCGGAGCCCGGCGCGTGGCGGGCTCTGGCCGTCCTCGAGGCGGACTTCGCCGGGCTCTCGCACCCCCCGTCGGGTCACACCGGCGACGTGGTCCCGTGGGTGCAGGTTCTCGTCCGTCTCGCGGCCGGCGAGGACCCGACGTCGAAGGAGGTCCGCGGCGAGGTCGAGTCCTGTCCCAAGGATCTGCAGAGGTTCCCCGACGGGAAGCTCCGGTGGCCGGAAGACCCGGGTTTGGTCGCCCGCGCGCGGTGGTACGGCGGCGTCAAGTCCGACACGCTCGTCGAGTCCGTGCTCAAGGAGCAGCGCGAGGACGGCTCCTGGAAGTCCGAGCCCCTCGACCCCGTCCCGTCCACCGCGTGCATGCTGCTCGCGCTCGAGGCCGCCGCGGGCCTCGCGCACCCGCTCACCATGCCGCTGCCCGACGCGCCGCAGCTGAAGGCCGCGGTGGCGACGCTCCAGCTCGCCGCGCAGAGCAAGGACCCCGAGATCCGCGCCGCCGCCCAGCAGGCCCTCGCCGGGTTCGCCGCCCGCTGACCGCCGCGCCGCCGTCTACACATTGCGCCACACATTTCGTGGTGTAGAATCTGGGGCGGGAAAGGAGGTGCCCATGGCGACGAATCTCGCGCTTAGCGACGAGCTGATCGAGGAGGCAAAGCAGCTCGGCAAGCACAAGACGAAGAGGGAGGCGGTGACCGCCGCGCTCGAGGAATACGTGCGGCGGCGCAAGCAGGCTTCGATCATCGAGCTCTTCGGGACGATCGAGTACGACCATGATCGGGACTACAAGGCCGAGCGGAGGCGCAAGGCCAAGTGAGGGTTCTCGTC
The DNA here is from genome assembly GCA_036273915.1 of Planctomycetota bacterium. Classification (GTDB taxonomy): domain Bacteria; phylum Planctomycetota; class PLA2; order PLA2; family PLA2; genus PLA2. The sequence continues at coordinate 11,487 of DASUGR010000136.1, forward strand.
GACAGCACGATCTGGTCCCTCGCGATCCGGCGCCCGCGGGCGAAGTTGAACCCCCGGGAAGCTGCTCTGCTCGACGAACTCTCGGAGTTGATCACGGAAGGTCGGACGGCGCTCGTCGGAGTCATCCGCCAGGAGCTGCTTTCGGGCCTTGAGGAGCCCAAGTTCGGGAGACTCCGCGGGCATCTCCGGCAGTTCCCCGACGAGGAGACCACGACCGACGACCACGAGGAAGCCGCGAGGTTCTACAACGCCTGCCGGCGCGCCGGCATCGTGGGCTCCGTCGTGGACATGCTGATCTGCGCGATCGCGGCGCGACACGACCTCGCGATCTTCACCACCGATCGCGACTTCGAACGGTACGCCAGGGTCCTCCCGATCCGCTTGCACGAGGCACGCAACTAGGAGAGGGCCGGTGGCCGGCCCCCGGACCCCCCCCACGTCGCGCGCCGGACGCGTCAGCTCCCGCCGGGCGTCGTCGGCGCGGGCGTCGGCGTCAACGAACGCGCGGTCGCGCGTCTCAGGAAGAGCAGCGCGAAGCACGTCGCCTGGAGCGGCTGCTCGGGATCGCGCCATGCGCCATCCTCCCGCTGCTTGCCGAGCAGGTGCTCGGCGCCGAGCGCATACCAGTCGGCGCCGCCGACGTCCTTGACGCCCGCGGCGGCGCACGCGCGCTCGAGCGACCAGAGCCAGTAGTGCTTCCAGAAGTTGTCGCCGCGCCGCCCCTTCTTCCCGAACGCGTTCGACGCGCCGCGGTTCTTCGCGGGGTCGAGGTCCCTCCCGAGCCAAGCGAGCGCGCGCCGGAGCTCCGCCCGCTCGCGGTCCCCGCAGAGCGCGAGCATCATCGCGCCGCCCGCGGTCATGGAGCCGTACGACGCGCTCCGCTGCTTGTCCGAGTAGCCGAAGCCGCCGTCCTCGTTCTGCGAGCCGAGGAGGAACGCGTCGAGCCTCTTGAACGCGTCGTCGGGGACCGCGAGCCGCTTCGCGCGCGCGACCGCGAGCGCCAACGCCGCGAGCTGGCTGTTCGAATTGTCGCCGCCGCGCTTCGATGCCGTATTTCTGTATGCATACGTCCACTGCCCGTTCCGGCATTGTCCGCGGAGGAGGTCCTTCAGGAGCCGGTCGACCTCCGCGCGGTGCGCGACGGCGTCCTGCTCGAGGAGCGCGAGGATCCCGAGCGAGGCGCCGTAGACGGTCCCGTCGGGGAGCTCCCGCGCGAGGCGGGTCGCCGCGCGCTTGCACGCGGGATCCGCCGCGGGGACGCCGGAGTGGCGGAGCGCCAAGAGCGCGAGCGCGGTCTCCCCGG
>DASUGR010000137.1:0-19441 GCA_036273915.1 Planctomycetota bacterium
GAGCGCGAACCGGTCGCCGAGCGCGCGCACGAACCTCCGCGCGAGCGGCGGCGCGTCGTCGCCCTTCACGCCCGCCGCCTCGAGCACGCGCGCGAGGTCGAAGCGCGCGGCCACGAACGGGGCGCTGCCGAGGAAGGGCGGCGGCTCCAGCTCGACGTTTCGCTCGTCCAGGAGCGCGAGCACGCCTTCGCGCGAGGGCAGCGCGAGGAAGGCGCGCACGTCGAGGCCGGAGGGGTCGAGCGAGAGCGTCATGCCGAGGCTTGCGCCAGGGCCGAGGGCGGTCTCGCCGAGGTCCGTGTTCCGGCGCCTGATCTCGGCAAGCGCCTCGCGCGGCAGGTAGAGCAGCACGTCCGCGTCGCCGCGCAGCCGTCCGCGCAGCGCGGCGAGGCGCGGCGCGAGGCCCCGGCCTCCCGCGAGGCGCTGGTCGATCACCTCCTCGACGGCCTCCGCGCGCCACGAGAACGCGACCGCGCTCCCGTGGCCGTTCCAGAAGACGGCGCCGGCCCCCTCGCCGCCCTGCCGCGTCCGGATCGTCTCGCCCCGGTAGGTGCGCTCCCTCTCCCCGCCGAGCACGCCCGCGCCCGCGAGGCGCGCGAGGTAGCCGTCGAACGCCGCCTCGTCGCCCGTCTCGATCACGACGACCGGCACCTCGCGGCCGCCCGCGCGCACGACCGCGAGGAGGACGGGGCCGCGCGCGAGGTTCCAGAAGGAGCCGAGCCAGACCTCCCCTCGCTCGTGGCTCGCCTCGCGCGCCCGGGCGAGGAGCGTCCGCACCTCGACGATCAGCCGTTGCGCGGGGGGATCGCCGCGCACCTCCGCGTAGCGGCCTTCGTCGAGGCGCGCCACGGTGCGGGGGAGGTCCTCCACCGAGAGACAGAACAGGGTCTCCTCGGGAAGCCAGCCGTCGATCGGCTCCTGAGCGGCGGCCCCGAGTGCGGCAAGGAGGAGCCACAGGGCGCCGGCCATCGTGCGCACGGCGACTCCAGTCTAGACCGGGGGGCCCATACGCGCGGCCCCGCCCGGGATTTCGGAGGTTGACACGAGAACCGCGTTGCCGGGGACGTAACCCCGGCCTCCCGCGTGCGTTACAATGAAACCAAGCTTCGGGGCGTCTCGTGCGCGGACTCAAGGGTGCCTTCCTCGCGATCTCGTTGGCGGTGGTCGCGCTCGCCGCGCCGGCTCCCCCCGCGTTCGACACCCCCGCGGCCCCCGATCTGCTCTTCTTCTCGAAGAAGGTTGCGCCCGACCTCCAGGCGCGCTGCTCCGGTTGCCACAGCGACCCGCAGGGCGCCGGCGGGAAGTTCCTCCTCGAGCCGATCGGCGAGACGCCCGACCCGGAGGCCGTGATACGCAACTTCCGCTCGGCGCTCGCGGAACTGGAGCCGCACGATCCCGCGAGGAGCAAGCTGCTCCTCCGCGCGCTCGGCGACGGGCACCCGGCCGGGGCGGTCTACGCCTCCCGGAGCGCGCCGGACTACGAGACGCTCCTCCACTTCGCGATGGGGGCGACGCTCGACAACCGGCCGCCCGAGGCGATCGTCGAGCCGCGGCGCGAGATCGAGCTGGGCAAGGAGGTCGTCCTCGACGGCGCGCTGTCCGCCGACCCCGACGGCCAGGCGCTCGCCTACCGGTGGGAGGTGGTCGACCGGCCGGCGGGGAGCCGCGCGCAGCTGCGCGACGCGGAGGGCAACGTAGCGCGGCTCTCCCCCGACGTCGCGGGCGCGTACAGGGTCGAGCTGCGCGTGACCGACGGCGCGCTCTGGAGCCTGCCGGCGTCCGTGGCCGTGGGCGCCCGAGCGCCCGACACGCGCACGTCGTCCGGCACGCCGTCGACGAAGCAGACCTTCACCGACCGCGCGCTCGACGCGAAGCGGCTGCGCCTCATCCGCCGCCTCTTCCTCGACCTCAAGTGGCGGAGCCCCCGGCTCGAGGAGATCGCGCAGTGGTATGACACGCCGCATCCCGACATGGTGCGCGCGTTCCTCTCCGACGAGGAGACGTGGACGGCCTGGTTCGAGGGCCAGCTCTACTACTTCCTCCTCCTCGACAGCTTCCGCCCGAAGGAGGGGCCGTTGACGACGATCCCCGCCCGGCTCGCGAAGGGAGAGGTGAGCGTGCCGCGCGCCGTGGAGGAGATCGTCCGCAGCCAGTACTTCAACGCACGAAACCCCGGCAACGACACGTTCGTGACGGTCGTGCTCGAGCAGTGCCTCGGGATGACCGTGCAGGAGCGCAGGAACATCCCGATCCTCGAGGCCGGGAAGAGGATGTACGACGGCTACAAGGCGAAGGTGTTCAAGGAGGAGGGCAACTCGCAGGCCGACTTCGTCCGGATCGTCTTCGCCCAGGCAGACCTCTACCGGCACCTCCTGCGCCGCACGTGGAAGGACCTCCACGGGACCGACATCGACCCGAAGCGGCTCGAGGAGAGTACGGCAGCCTGCCTGGCAAGGCCGGAGGGCTTCGCGACGCTCCTCGAGGAGTGGCTCCTCGCGCCCGAGTACGTCGACGGGGCGCAGAAGCCGCGCCCGAAGGCCGAGATCCCGTACGTGCGCGCGCTCTTCCTCGACACGCTCGACCGGCTCCCGGCCTACGACGAGCTGCGGAACGTGCGCAACGCGTTCCTGAGCCTCGCCGACCCGACGCCGATCCGTCTCGTGATGGGCCGCGTGCTGCTCGAGTCGAACGAGGCAAGGATCCCGGCCTCGGCCGTCGACCCGTCCCGCTTCGTCGACGAGCAGTTCGTGCGGCTCCTCGCGCGGCCCCCGACCGCCGACGAGCGGGGGGCCTTCGTCCGGGCGCTCAAGAGCGACCCCAGCGTGACCCCGCGCCTCGTGCTCCTGACCCTGATCACGAGTCCCGAGTACCAGGGCTATTAGGGCCCGAAACAGACCCTGCCGATGCGGCCCCCCTCCCGACCCCCCGCTTCCCTTCCCGAGGGCGTCGCGTATGCTCGTTCCGGAGGATCCCATGTGTGAAGACCTCACCCGCCGCGGCTTCCTGAAGGGCTCGGGCGTCGCCATCCTGAGCCTGCCGTTCTTCCAGAGCCTCGCGTTCGCGAAGAAGGAGTGGAAGACGAAGCGCGTCGTGATGGTCGCGTTCGCCGGCGGCGTGCGCAGCCGCGAGACGATCGAGAACCCCGCGAACGTGCCCAACCTCATGCGCATCGCGGAGCAGGGCGTCGTGTGCCCGAACGTCGGCGTCATGAACAACGGCCACTTCGGCGCCACCATGTCGATCTTCACGGGCAACCGCGAGTACCTCGGGATCCGCGAGAACGAGCGCGGCCAGAACCCGACGGTGTTCGAGTACGCGCGCAAGGGCAGGTCGCTGCCCGCGAACGCGGTCTGGCTCTCCACGGCCGGCGGCGCGCAGCAGCGAAACCTCGTCTACTCGCTCCACAAGGACTACGGCGAGGCGTACGGCGCGAACCTGATCGACGCCGACGGCCTCTTCAACGCGGAGTTCCGGCGGGTGCTCGAGTCGTACGGCAAGCCGTCGCTCCCCGGCGAGGCCGAGGAGAACGCGATGGCGAAGCTGCGGTCGGCGATGGCGCCGCCGCCGGCGGGCGCCGAGGGCCTCAACGACCCCGAGACGCTCGCGCGGCTCCAGCGCTACCTGCTCGAGGAGATCTCGGGCAAGACCACGGAGATCACCGGCCCCGGCGCCGGCGATGCGCGCGCGCTCAGCGTCGCGGTCAGCGTGCTGCGCCTCTTCAAGCCCACGCTCATGGGCGTCGTCCTGCAGAACGCGGACATCGCGCACGGCAGCTACAACGGCTACGTCGAGGTCATCCGCCGGGCGGACGAGCAGATCGGCCGCCTCTGGGACTCGATCCAGAGGGACCCCGAGCTCAAGGACTCCACGACCGTGATGATCCTCCCGGAGTTCGGCCGCGACCGGAACCTCAACCAGCGAAACGGCCTCGACCACGGCGACAGCTCGCCCGAGCTGCTCAAGGTGGGCATGGTCGCGGCGGGCCCCGACTTCAAGAAGGGGAAGACCGTCAGCGCCGGCCTCCAGTCGATCGACGTCTGCCCGACCGCGTGCGAGCTGCTCGGCGTGAAGGCGGAGTTCGCGAACGGGAAGCCGATGCGCGAGATCTTCGCACGGTAGACCCGTGCGCTGCATCGCGCCGGGGGCGCTCCTTCTCTTCCTCCTCGGGCTTGCGGCCCTCGCCGGCGACGAGATGGGTGGGGGCACGGGGGAGGGTTCGTCCCGCCCGAAGAAGGCGAACCCGGGCTGCATCAACTGCCACGACGGCATCGAGGAGATGCACCCGTGGGAGGCGCTCTCCTGCACCGACTGCCACGGCGGCGACGGGAACTCGATGGAGAAGGACCGGGCGCACGTGAGGTCGACCCGCCCGTCGCCCAACGACGAGACCACGCTGCCGCTCCAGTACGACCTCGCCTACCGGCGTTTCGTGAACCCCTCCGACCTGCGCGTGGCCAAGGAGGCCTGCGGCCGGTGCCACGCCGACGCGTGCGCGAACACGGAGAAGTCGCTCCACGGCACGACCGCCGGGCACCTCTCCGACGGCCTCTACGAGAACGGCGTCACGCGCTCGAAGGACGTGCGGTACGGCATCTTCCCGGTGGCCGACGACGACGGGAAGGTGCCGGACAAGGGGCTCCGCTCCCTCCCCCCGATCCCCCTTCCCTCCATCTCCAACAGCGGCGGCATCGGCGAGCAGTTCAGCGACCTGCCGCGGAAGTCGTGCATGCAATGCCACCTCTACTCCCGGGGCGTCGGGCTGCGCGGCCGGCTCGGGCAGGACGGCTGGTACCGGAGCGAGGGCTGCGGCGCCTGCCACATCGTGTACGCGCACGACGGGCTCTCGAAGAGCGGCGACCCGACGGTGGACAAGCTCGAGCCCGGCCACCCGCTGCGGCACCAGATGACGGACAGGATCCCGAGTGAGGTGTGCGGACGCTGCCACGCGCTCGACGCGTCGATCGGCATGAGCTTCCGCGGCCTCGCGCAGCTCCCGCCGGGCGTCCCGGGCGGCCCCGACGTGCCCGGCACCACGAAGCAGCTCGACAAGGGGCGGTTCTTCCTCGACGACCCGACGGTCTGCCCCGCCGACGTCCACTACGCACGCGGGATGCACTGCATCGACTGCCACCGCTCGGGCGACGTGATGGGGGACGGCAACGTCTACGGGTTCATGGAGCATGCGGTCGCGATCCGCTGCGAGACCTGCCACGGCACGTTCCGCGCGAAGGCGACCTTCACGACCGAGCGCGGCGAGAAGCTCGGCCACCTGCGGTGGGCTGGCGACGTCGCGGTGCTCACCGAGCGCGTCACCGGCAAGGAGCTCGTGGTGAAGCAGGTCGTCGACGTGCTCGACCCGCGCCACCCGAGCTACAACGCGCGCGCCGCGAAGGCGATGGACCCGGTGCTCCACGGGCGGCTCGCCTGCTACGCGTGCCACAGCGCGTGGAGCGTCAATTTCTTCGGGTTCCACTTCGACCGCAACGAGCAGTTCACGCAGCTCGACATCCTCGCGGGGAAACGGACGCCGGGGCGCGTGACGACGCAGGAGAAGATCTTCAGCACGTTCCGGAACTACTACCTGGGGGTCGACTCGCACGGCCGGATCGCGCCCTACATGGTCGGCTTCTCGACGGCGGGCACGTTCCGCGACGCGGAGGGCAAGACCGTGCTCCGCGAGGAGCTGCCGGTGACCTCCGCGGGGCTCTCGGGGATGACGCTCATCCACCACCAGACGCACACGGTCCAGCCCGCGGCGCGGCGCTGCGACGAGTGCCACGGCGCGCCCGCCGTGCTCGGCATGGGATCGGAGGACTTCCGCCTCTTCCGCGACCTCTTCGTGGTCGCCGGCGAGGCGGGGCTCACCGTCTGCGGCTTCGACGTGAAGACGCCGGCGCAGAGCGTGGCGGTCGCGAACCTGCCGCTGCCCTCGCAGCCGCGCGACGTGGCCCTCTGGAACAACCCGCTCACGGGGCGCGCCGAGGCGGCGTACGTGGCGTGCCGCGACGGCACCGTGCAGATCGTCGACGTGACGTCGCCGCAGGACCCGCGGCGCCGCGGCCAGATCGACGCGGGCGACGCGCGGAAGGTGATCGTGCGCGAGTCGTACCTCCTCGTGGCGGCCGGCAAGGAGGGGCTGCTCGTCTACGCGCTCGACGGCCCCTTCAAGGCGAAGCTCGTCGGGAAGGCGAAGACGACCGAGGCGCGCGCGGTCCACCTGGACGGGCTCTGCGCCTACGTCGCCGACGGCCCGGGCGGGCTCCGGATCATCGACCTGACCGTGCCGGAGAAGCCGGCGGTCGTGACGGCGGTCGACTTGAACGGCGACGACGCGCGGCCGCTCTCGGCGAACGACGTGCTCGTGCACTTCTCCGCCGCGCGCCCCGACGTGGCATCGCGCGGGCGGACGCAGGCGCGGAACGTCGCGTTCGTCGCGGACGGCGAGGCGGGCCTCTACGTGGTCGACGTGACGCACCCGGCGCGCGCGAAGCCGATTTTCCCGGGGATCCGCGGCTCGCTCAGCGGCACCGCGCTCGCCTTCGCCAGCAACTACGACATCGGGAGCGCGGGCGGGGACATCCCGTCGGGCGAGCACGAGTACCTCTACGTCGTCGGGACCCAGAACGCGAGCAGCAACGGCGTGCTCTGGAAGCTGGACGTCGACGTGCCCGAGACGCCGCAGCTCGTGGGCTCCCGCGGCACCGTGGACGACCCCCGCGCGGTGCGGATCGCGAGCGTCTTCCAGGCGCCCTTCCTGAAGCAGTTCGCCATCGTGGCGGGCCGCGGGCGCGGCAACGTCGAGATCGTGGACGTGACGGCGCGGGTCGCCCAGCTGCCGCAGGCGGGCCTCGTGGACGCCGCGGGCCGGGCCACCGGGGTCGACGTCGAGTCCTTCCCCCTCGATCGTCTGGTAGGATTCGACGGGAAGCCCTTGAAGGACGTGAGCCACCCCGGGGCGCGGCTGCTGTCCCGGCCCGAGATCGAGCGGATCCTACACGCGGAGATGCGATGATGCGGAAACTCTGGCTCTGCACGCTGCTCGCGGCGCCCGCCGCGGCCGAGGGCGACGTCGACAGCCTGTTCGCGGTCTGGGACCTGAACCGCGACGGCATCCTCACGTCCGACGAGATCCCGGACGCCGCGATGTTCCTCAGGGTCGACGCCGACAAGGACGGCAAGATCACCCGCGAGGAGGTGGCCGCCTTCCTCCACCTGAAGCCCGATCCCAAGAATGGAAAGGGTGCCGAGGGGAAGGAAGGGAAGGCCGCGAAGCCGGAGGATGCCAAGAAGAGCGAGGCCGCGCCCGAGGTCGAGCCGCGCACGATCAGGGAGCGCGTCGACGACCTCTTCCGCAGGAACGACGCGGACAAGGACGGGAAGATCCAGCGGAAGGAGATGCCGGGCATGGGCGACGAGCAGTGGCAGCGCTACGACCGCACGCGCGACGACGCGCTGAACCGGCGCGAGGCGACCCGCTACGTCGAGGAGCAGCTCGAGATCGCGAAGCGGAACCCGCGACCCGACAACTTCATGGACCTCTTCGACATGAACCGCGACAAGAGGGTCACGCGCAAGGAGTACGACGGGCCCGGGCGCTTCTTCCGGCAGTACGACACGAACAGGGACGAGGTGGTCACGGAGGGGGAGCTCGCGGCGCCCCCGATGGTCGACATGCGCTCGCAGGACGTGATGGACGTGGACGGGCCGACGGCGCTGCCGAAGCAGGGGCTCCTCGAGCGTTACGACGCGAACAAGGACGACCGCATCACGCCCGACGAGCTGAAGGCCGAAAACATCTTCCGCCGCCTCGACCGAAACGGCGACGGCATCCTGACCGGCCGCGAGGTTATGCCATAACCCCCGTTGGCGTCGGAACGCCAACGCGCGCAAGGGGTTACGGCGGGCGGCTGCGGCATTGGGGTCCGCACTCGGGAGCCGCGCCTCGGCGACGGCATCCCCTCCCCCGGGCCCCCTTCCCTAGTTCCCGCGAAGCTCGTCGTCGGCGCGCTCGACCTTGCTGCGCATGCCGTCGCGGTAAAGGGCGAGCTTTCTCGCCAGCGCCGGGTCGTTGAGCGCGAGCATCCGGGCGGCGAAGACGGCGGCGTTCGTCGCCCCTGCCTTCCCGATCGCGAAGGTCGCGACCGGCACGCCGCCCGGCATCTGCACCGTCGAGAGCAGCGCGTCGAGGCCGTTCAGGGGCCCGCCCGCCGCCGGCACGCCGAGCACCGGGAGGTCGGTGTGCGCGGCGAGCACGCCCGCGAGGTGCGCCGCCACGCCGGCGACGCCCACGAGCACCTTCAGCCCGCGGTCCTTCGCCGTCGTCACGTACTCGCGGCAGCGGTCCGGCGTGCGGTGGGCGGAGATCACCCGCACCTCGTGCAGGATGCCCATCTCGTTCAAGAAGGCCCGCGCGCCGTCGATCTGCTCCAGGTCCGACTTCGAGCCGAGCACGAATCCGACGTCCACCATCGCTACGCTCCCATCAGCCGCTCCGCGATCTCGCGGTAGCGGCGTCCCGCCTTCGCGATCACCTCCGCCGGGATGTCCGGCGGCGGCGGCGTCTTGTTCCAGCCCGAGTGCTCGAGCCAGTCGCGGATGACCTGCTTGTCGAACGAATCCTGCGGCCGGCCGGGCGCGTAGGTCCTCGCGTCCCAGTAGCGCGACGAGTCGGGCGTGAGCGCCTCGTCCGCGAGCACGAGCCGCCCGTCCGCGAGCCCGAACTCGAACTTCGTGTCCGCGAGCAGGATCCCGCGCTGCTCCGCGTACGCCGCCCCCGCGCGGTAGAGCGCGAGCGAGAGGTCGCGGAGGCTCGCCGCCGTGTGCGCGCCCACGAGCTCCTCGACCTGCGGATACGTGAGCGGCATGTCGTGCCCGGTGTGCGCCTTCGTCGTCGGCGTGAAGATGGGCGCGGGGAGCTTGGCGCTCTCGACGAGCCCCTTCGGCAGCTGCACGCCGCAGACGCTGCCGGACTCCCGGTACTCCTTCCAGCCCGAGCCCGCGAGGTACCCGCGCACGACGCACTCGACCGGGACGATGTCGAGCGCGCGCACGAGCATCGTGCGGCCGGCGAGCGTGGCCGCCTCACGCCGCACCGCCTCGGGCATCTTCTCCACGTCCGTCGTGACGAGGTGGTTCGGGCACACCCTCTCGAGCTTCTTGAACCAGAACTCGGACAGCTGGGTCAAGACCTTCCCGCGGCCGGGAATGCCCTCCTTGAGGATCACGTCGAAGGCGGAGACCCGGTCGGTCGCGACCAGCAGGATCTTGCCGTCCGCCTCGAAGATCTCGCGCACCTTCCCGCTGGCGCGCTTCTTGAGCGGGAGGTCGACCCGGAGCACGGCGTCTTCCATGGGGAAAATCTACCAGCCCCCCGCGGGCCCTCCAAAGGGGGAAGGCGCCGCTACACTCCCCGGATGGACGTGGCGGTGCGGCCGGGGCGGCTCAGGGGCCGCATCCGCGTGCCGGGCTCGAAGGCGATCGCGCAGCGCGCGCTGATCCTCGCGACCGAGGGCGGGGGAACGGTGCGGAACGTGCCCGCGAGCGAGGACCTGGAGCGCCTCGCCGCGGGGCTCCGCGCCTTGGGTTACGAAGTGGGGGGGGCTGGGGGGACGTGGACGGTCGCGGGCGAGGCCTCGGATGCGGAGGCGCTCATCGACGCGGGGGACAACGCGACCGCGGCCCGGTGCCTTCTCGCCCACGCGGCGCTGCGCCCGGCATGGACGACGGTGGACGGGTCGCCGCGCCTGCGGGAGCGCCCGGTGAAGCCGCTCTGCGACGCGCTGCGCGAGATCGGGGCCACCGTCGAGGGCGACGCCTTTCCCGTGCGGGTGAAGGGCCCGCTCCGGGGCGGCACGGTGCGCCTCACGACCGAGCTGTCGAGCCAGTTCGCGACCGCGCTGGTCCTCCTCGTGGGCCGGGTCCCCGGGCTGCGGGTCCACGTGTCCGGGAGCCGTTCTTTCTCCTATGTGGGTCTCACCGCTTTCGTGCAGCGCGCGTTCACGGATCCGTACGACGTGGAGCCGGACTTCAGCTCCGCGGCCGCCCTGATGGTGGCCGCGGCGACCTCCGGCGGCGACCTGCTGCTCGAGGGGCTCTCGATCTCCTCGCCGCAGCCCGACGCGCGGATCGTGGGACATCTCAACCGGGCCGGCGCGAAGGCGACGGCGGAGGAGGAGGGGATCCGGGTGCGCGGCGGCGCCCTCGCCGGGATCCGCGCTGATCTCGCGAGCTGCCCGGATCTCGCGCCCGTCCTCGGGGCGATGGGCGCGCTCGCGGGCGGGACCACCGTCGTCTCGGGAGCCCCGCACCTGCGCCTCAAGGAGAGCGACCGGATCGACGCCACCGTCTCGCTCCTGCGCGAGCTCGGAGGCGAGGCCGAGGAGCTCCCCGACGGATTCCGCGTGCGGGGCGGTCTTTCCCTGCACGGCGCGGTCGTCTCGGCCCACGGGGACCACCGCGTCGCCATGGCCGCCGGAGTGCTTGCGCTTTCGGTGCCGGGGGTTACCGTGACGGGCGCCGAGGCGGTCCGGAAGTCCTATCCCGCGTACTTCGAGGATCTCGCGGCCCTCACGGAGTGAACCCATGACGTTTCGATTGCTGCTCCTGGGCGTTTTGCTCTCCGTCGTCGCGCGTGCGGCGGACGTCGAGATCGTCGAGGACAAGGACGTGGAGCCGCAGAAGAACGAGCTCGGCTCGCGGTTGGACCAGATCCGCAAGGGGGCGTTGAAGATCGACGAGCTGATCTCCTATTACCAGAGACAGTCCGTCGCGGCCGGGACGACGAAGCAGCAGGCGATCAACGCGTACATGTACGGGTTCGTGCTCGCGAACGTCGTCCAGGCCGGCCGGGCCGAGAGCAAGGACGCGAAGCGCGAGTTCCAGCGGGCGCTCGACCTGATGCCCGGCTTCCTCCCCGCGTACGCGGATCTCGCGCTCCTCGCGGAGGCGGCACAGGACCTGAGCGGGGCGGAGGCCCTCCTCCGCAAGGCGCTCCAGCTGAAGCCGGGCTATCAGCGGGGATACGTGCAGCTCGGCACGATGGCGATGCAGGCCGAGGATTTCGATCGCGCACGACAGCTGTTCGAGAAGGCGCTCGGCGCCGACCAGCCCACGGCCCAGGTGTACATCGCGCTCAGCATGGTCTACCTCAAGCTCTACGGCAAGACCTACGACGAGAAGGAGAAGGAGCGCTGCGCCAATCGGGCGCTGGCGGCGGCGGACGCGGTCAGGGTGCTCGAGCCCGACAACCAGATGCTCCGTCTCTTCAAGGCGACCGTCTACCGGGAGCTCGACCGCCCCGCGGCGGCGATCGATCACCTGGAGCGCCTCTACCAGGCGGGCGACCTGAAGCCCGAGATGGAGCTTCGGGTGCTCAGCGAGCTCAGCGCGATCTATCAGAAGCAGGCGGACGTCGAGGGGGTCAAGCGGACGGCCGAGCGCTTCCTCAAGTGCGAGAAGCTGCCGCCCCAGCAGCGCGCCAAGATCGCCGCGCGCCTGAAGGATCTCGAGGCCATTGGCCGGAACGCCTTCGTCAAGTGGCGCATCGACGACGCGATCGAGGCGATCCACAACGAGGGCCTGAGCGTCGAGGGGAGGCTCTACTTCCTGCGCGCGCTCTGGGATCTCATCCTGAGCCCCGCCAGCGACGTCCCGGACCTGAAGCCGCTCATGGTGGTCGCATGGAACGAGTGCTTCCGGACGCTCGTCGACGGGCCCCCGGAGGTCCAGGTGGCGCAGCTCCGCGCGCTCCGGAACATGCCACGCTCCGCCCGCCTCATGCCCGTCCTCGTCCACTTCGTGCACCCGGAGGGGAAGACGCCGGAGATCCGGGAGGAGGGCATCCGCACGATGGCCGCGCTCGCGGGGGAGATCACGATCCCGGCGATCTACTTCTCGCTCCAGGACGACGCGGGCAACGTCGTGCGCGAGGCGGACAGCCAGCTCTCGATCCTCTGCGAGCGGCGCAGCCCGCTCGGCGGGGGCATCGCGCCGTTCACGCCGGAGCAGAGCAGGCAGGCGCGGCGATTCTGGACCGGCTACTTCCACTCGGAGGGCGGGTCGGAGCGGCTCGCCAAGTCGTTCGCGGCGCTGGGCGACGGGATCGCGCGCCTCAATCCCGAGCTCATCAACGCGCCGATGATCGACCACGCCGCGCACGTGCTGCTGGACGACGACATGCAGTGGGCCGCTTGGTCGGGGGCCTACGACTTCCTCGTGAAGTACTGGGGCAAGGAGTTCCGCCCGGTCGAGCGCCGCGGCAAGCCGGTCGAGCCCTCCGAGCGGGCCTCGATCGTGCAGGAGTTCGACAAGGAGTACAAGGGGGCCGCGAGCACGGTGGACACGGACAAGCCCGGGCCCGTGCCGGACGCGCCGAACGGCATCGCGAGGAAGGAGAACTGAACGCTGCGCCGTGTCGCTGCGCTCCTGGCCCTCCTGCTGCCGCCCGCCTGCGCCTCCACGCCCAAGGCGCCGAGCGAGCCCGCGGGGCCCGACGCGACCTCGCTCGCGAAGGAGACCTTCGTGAAGGCGCGCGCGGCGGAGATCATCCTGTCGGTCCGGTGGCGGAAGATGGCGAAGGTCGAAGGGATCCGTGTCGATGAGTCGACGCCCGGGACCCAGGTCGTCCGCGGGAGCGCCGTCGTCGTCATCGACCACTTGCGCGTGGAGGCGGACGAGGTGACGGTCAAGTGGCTGCCCGAGGCGGAGGACAACCTGCTCGTGCACGCACGGGGGGTGACGCTCTTCCGCCAGATCCGCGGCCAGCCGTACGAGACGAAGGACCTCGCCATGGTCACCATGGCGAACGACCAGGTGAGCTTCTTCCGGTGAGCGCGCTCCTGCTCGTCCTCCTCCTCGTCGCGCAGGAGCCCGGAAACGAGCTCCGCCGCGCGCTCGCGGCATCGGACGTCCGCACGCAGGGGCTCGGCCTCGCCGCCGGCCGCGCGGGCGGCGACCCGCTCCTCAGCGTCGGCGCGGACGAGCCGCGGGCGCCCGCGAGCAACCAGAAGATCCTCGTGGCGGCGGCGGCGATCGCGAAGCTGGGGAGGGACTTCTGCTTCGAGACGAGGATCTCCGTGGGGGAGGGGGGAGACCTCATGGTCGTGGGGGAGGGGGACCCGAACCTCTCGGGCCGCTTCTTCGGCGGCGACCCGACGAAGGTGCTGCGCGCGATGGCCCGCGACGTCAAGGCGAAGGGGGTCGAGCGCGTGCGGGACCTCGTCCTCGACGCGTCGCGCTTCGATGACCAGTACATCCACCCCGAGTGGCCGACGGACCAGCTCGAACGCTGGTACTGCGCGCCCGTGGCCGCGCTCGTCTACAACGACTCCTGCTGGGACATCACGGTGCTGCCGGGCTCGGCCCCCGGAGCCCCCTCGCGTCTGCAGGTGCAGCCGAGCTTCCTCTCGCCGGAGATCGCGAACCGCTGCGAAACCGTCCGCGGCGGGAAGCAGGTCGTCCACATCGGTCGCGCGCAGGAGTCCGACTTCGAGGTGCGCGGGCAGGTCGTGCTGGCGAGCGCCGGCGTGGAGGCCAACGTGACCGTGCGCGACCCGGTGCGCTTCTTCGGCGAGGCGTTCAAGGCGGCGCTCGTCGCCGAGGGCGTGCCCGTCGACGGCGCCGTCCGGCAGGGCAAGCTCGAGGGCGCGCGCGAGATCCTCCTCTACCGGAGCGACCTCGCGCGCACGCTCAAGGTGATGCTCACCAACAGCCAGAACCTCTACGCGGAGTGCCTCTTCAAGCGGCTCGGCGAGGGGTCGTTCGCGTCGGGCGCCGCGGCGCTCGCGGCGGCGCTCGCGGCGGCGGGCGTGCCGGTGGACGGCCTCGACGCGCACGACGGTTCGGGGCTGTCGAGCGAGAACCGCGTGACCGCGCGCACGGTCTACGGCGCGCTGCAGGCGATGCGCGACGAGCCGATCTTCCTCGACGCGCTCGCGACGGGCGGCGAGGGGACGCTGCGGCGCCGCTACCGCGACCTCGGGGAGCGTGTGCACCTGAAGACGGGGACGATCG
Organism: Planctomycetota bacterium; assembly: GCA_036273915.1. Lineage (GTDB taxonomy): Bacteria > Planctomycetota > PLA2 > PLA2 > PLA2 > PLA2. The sequence continues at coordinate 14,008 of DASUGR010000137.1, forward strand.
ACGGCGTGAGCGCGCTCAGCGGGTACGTGACCGGCAAGGAGGGCGGGCGCTACGTGTTCTCGATCCTCGCGAACGGCAAGAGCGTGGCGCGCGCGCGGCGGCTGCAAGACCTTGTCGTGACGGCGCTCGCCAAGTGTCCGTAGAGGCGGGGGGGCTTCGGGGGCCATGAGCCTCGTCGCCGACGCGGAACGGCTCGGGCGCGGCGCGGGAGCGTTGCTCGAGGGGTTTTTCGGCAAGCTGCGGCGCGCGGACGCGACGCGGAAGGGCGGGCGGCGCGACCTCGTGAGCGAGGCGGACCTTGCGTCGCAGGCGTACCTCCTGGCGCGCATCCCGTCGGCCGACGACGTGCTCTCGGAGGAGGGCGCGGCGCGCTCGACGGGCGCGGCGCGGACGTGGGTGATCGACCCCCTCGACGGAACGATCAACTTCCTCCACGGGCTCCCGAACTGGTGCGTGTCGATCGGGGTCGTGGAGAACGGGGCGCTGACCGCGGCGGCGGTGGTCGCGCCCGAGCTGCGGCAGGTCTACACGGCGGCGGCGGGGGAGGGCGCCTTCTGCAACGGCGAGCGGATCCGCGTGTCGGGCACGGACGACATCGGCGACGCGATCCTCGCGACGGGGCTCGCGTACCGGCGGAACGAGCTTCCCGACCACAACCTGGACAACATCACGACGCTCGGGTTCGCGTCCGCCGACCTGCGCCGCATGGGAGCGGCGGCGATCGACCTCTGCTACGTCGCGTCGGGCCGGATCGACGGGTTCTGGGAGCTGCACCTGAACGCGTGGGACGTGGCGGCGGGCATCCTGATCGTGCGCGAGGCCGGCGGCAAGGTGACGGACTTCCGCGGGTCGGAGCGGTTGGAGGATCTGCTCTCGGGCCGCCACGTCGTCGCGAGCAACCGGGCGGTCCACGACCAGATCCGCTCGCGCCTCGCGCCGCTGCGGGGACTGTAGACGCCCGCGCCCGCGCGTCGATCGTCACAAGCCGGTGACCGGGTCGGCGTCGGCCGTCCACCTGCCGCGGTGGGCTCCGCCGGGCGCGTATGGGTTGCCTTGGGAATGGTATGGCCGTACACTAAGGTATATGGCCATACCGAAGGTGAAGGGCACCTACTCGATGGACGCGGAGACCGTGCGGATGCTCGAGGGGCTCGCCCGCCGGTGGAACGTCTCGAAGTCCGAGGCCCTCCGGCGCGCGATCCACGGGGCCGCCGACGCTGAGCCGGCCGCGCGGGGCCCCCTCGCGGCGCTCGAGGCCGCGCAGCGAGCGATGGGGCTCAGCCCGAAGCACGCCGCGCGCTGGCAGAAGCGGGCCCGGACGGAGCGAAGGGCATCGTCCCGGAAGGGGGAGCCCGGGCGGTGATCCAACTCGACACCAGCTTCCTGATCCGCGCGCTCATCCAGGGGACCCGGGAGGATCGCGCGCTCCGCCGCTGGCTTGAGGAAGGCGAGGAGATCGCGATGAGCAGCATCGCGTGGACGGAGTTCCTGTGCGGGCCGGTCGATGCCGCGGCGGCGGCGGCGGTGGACGGTCTCCTCACGGAGCGCCTTCCGTACACGGAGGACGACGCTGCGCGTGCCGCGGAGCTCTTCAACGCGTCGGGCCGGAGGCGCGGCTCGCTCGTGGACTGCATCATCGCCGCCGTCGCCCTCCGGTCCGCCGCGCCGCTTGCCACGTCGAACCGCGCCGACTTCCGCCCCTTCGAGGACGCAGGCCTGACCCTCCTGCCCTGAGGCGGGAAACCCGCGGGGATCTGCCGGCCCAGGCGCGGACGGCCCCGCGGAACGCCCTCCTCCGGAGGACCGTCAGCACGCGGATTCGTGCCAACGCGGACGCGATCGGGAGCGGGGACGAACGAGGAGATCACCCGACCGCGTGCGGCGTCGGGTTGGGGCGTTCTTCGTGGGGGTCGTGCCGCGTCTGGCGCGGCGGGCGGGCCCTTGCCTCCCCCCCGGCCCCACCCGTCCCGCTCCGCGGCGCTTCAGCGGCGGCGTAGACTTCTGGGCCCCGATGCTGATCGTCCGCGGCGCGCGCGAGCACAACTTGAAGGGGGTCGATGTGTCGATCCCCCGCGGCGCCCTCACGACCATCACGGGCGTCTCCGGCTCGGGCAAGTCGTCGCTCGCGTTCGACACCATCTACCGCGAGGGGCAGCGCCGCTTCCTCGAGTCGCTCTCGAGCTACGCGCGCCAGTTCCTCGGCGGCATCGACCGCCCGAAGGTCGATCACGTCGACGGCCTCTCGCCCGCCGTCTCGATCGACCAGAAGACCGTCTCGAAGAACCCGCGCTCCACCGTCGGCACCATCACCGAGATCTACGACTACCTGCGGCTCCTCTTCGCGCGCCTCGGCACGCCCGGCTGCCCGAAGTGCGGCAAGGCCGTCGCCGCGCAGACGCCGGAGCGCATCGTCGAGCGCATCCTCGCCGACCACGAGGGCAAGAAGGCGGTCCTCCTCGCGCCGATCGTCCGCGACCGCAAGGGCGAGTACAGGAAGGAACTCGATGCGCTGCTCCGCGACGGCTTCGTTCGGGCGCGCATCGACGGGGAGATCGTCGAGCTGAAGTCGGGGATGCGTCTCGCGCGGTACAAACGGCACACCATCGAGGCCGTGATGGACCGCGTGGTGGCAGGGGAGGGGGCGCGGGGGAGGGTGACCGAGGCGGTCGAGCGCGCGCTCGACAAGGGCGAGGGGTTCATGACGCTCGTCGTCGACGGGCAGGACCGGACCTTCTCGCGCTTCCTCCACTGCGTCGACTGCGGCATCGACCTTCCCGAGCTCGAGCCGCGCCTCTTCTCGTTCAACTCGCCGCGCGGGGCCTGCGAGACGTGCGGCGGGCTCGGCGTCACCCGGGCGATCGACCCGCGCAAGATCGTCGTGGACGCGTCGCTGTCGATCGGCGACGGCGCGCTCGGCGTGATGACGAAGACCAAGATGAAGCACCTCACGTTCGCGGGGGTGCGCGTGGACGAGCTCGCCGACCTCGTGCCGGTCGACGTGCCGTGGAAGGAGCTCTCGCAGGCGCAGCGCGACCTCGTGATGCACGGCGGGAACGGCGCATTCGTGAAGCGCCGCCGGAAGTGGGCGGGCAAGAGCTACGAGATCGCCGTGAGCGACCGCATCGCCTATAAGGGCATCCTGCCGTCGATGGAGCTCGCGTGGCGCGAGCGGCACGCGAAGACGGTCGAGCGGTTCGTCTCGGAGCTCCCGTGCCCCGACTGCAAGGGACGCCGCCTGAAGCCGGTCGCGCTCGCGGTGAAGTTCCGCGACCGTGCGATCGACGAGGTCACCGGGCTCGCCGTGGACGACGCGCTCGCGCTGTTCGAGGGCGCGAAGCTCGAGGGGAGCGAGGCGCTCGTCGGCAGGGAGATCGTGAAGGAGCTGCGCTCGCGCCTCGGCTTCCTCTCCGAGGTCGGCCTCGGCTACCTGACGCTCGACCGCTCCGCCGCGACGCTCGCGGGTGGCGAGGCGCAGCGCATCCGGCTGGCGACCCAGGTGGGCGCGGGCCTGAAGGGGGTCATCTACGTCCTCGATGAGCCGTCGATCGGACTCCACCCGCGCGACAACGGGCGGCTCCTGACGTCGCTGCGCCGGCTGCGCGACGCGGGCAACACGGTTCTCGTGGTCGAGCACGACGACGAGACGATGCGCACGTCGGACTACCTCGTCGACGTCGGCCCCGGCGCCGGCCGCGAGGGGGGCGAGATCGTCGCCGCAGGCTACCCCGACGAGGTCTGGGACTCGCCGCGGTCGCTGACGGCGGCGTACCTCCGCGGCGACCGCGTGATCCCGGTGCCGGAGCGGCGGCGCACGCCCAAGGGCACGATCGTCGTCCGCGGCGCGCGCCACCACAACCTGCAGGGGATCGACGTCGCGTTCCCGCTCGGCGTGTTCGTCGCGGTCACGGGCGTGTCCGGCTCGGGCAAGTCCTCGCTCGTGAACGACGTCCTGCGCCGCGCGCTCGCGCAGCGTCTGCACGGCGCCCAGGACATGCCCGGCGCGCACGACGGGATCGACGGCATCGAGCAGATCGACAAGGTCATCGAGATCGACCAGTCGCCGATCGGCCGCACGCCGCGCTCCAACCCCGCGACCTACACGCACCTCTTCGAGCCGATCCGCGACCTCTTCGCGATGCTCCCCGAGGCGCGCGTGCGGGGCTACAAGAAGGGCCGCTTCTCCTTCAACGTGAAGGGCGGCCGCTGCGAGGGGTGCAAGGGCGCCGGCGTGAGGACGGTCGAGATGCAGTTCCTGCCCGACGTCGAGGTGGTCTGCGAGGACTGCGACGGCCGCCGGTTCAACGAGGAGACGCTCTCGGTCGCGTTCAAGGGGAGGAGCATCGCGGACGTGCTCGCGATGACGGTCGCGGAGGCGCGCGAGTTCCTCGCCGACCACCCGCGGCTGCGGCGGCTCCTCGACACGCTCTTCGACGTCGGCCTCGGCTACGTCTCGATCGGCCAGCCCGCGACCACGCTGTCGGGCGGCGAGGCGCAGCGCGTGAAGATCGCGAAGGAGCTCGGGCGGCCCGGCACCGGCAGGACGCTCTACCTGCTCGACGAGCCGACGACCGGGCTGCACCACGAGGACGTGCGGAAGCTGCTGGAGAGCCTCCAGCGGTTCGTCGACCGCGGCAACACGGTCATCGTCATCGAGCACAACCTCGACGTGGTGAAATCGGCGGACCAGGTGATCGACCTGGGACCGGAGGGGGGCGCGGGGGGAGGGCGGATCGTCTGCACCGGGACGCCGGAGGAGGTCGCGCGGGTCCCGGACTCCTACACCGGCAAGGCGCTCCGCCCGGTCCTCGACGCGAAGCGGCTCGGGCCCCCCGAGGTGGCGCGGATTCCCGAGGAGAAGCTCAAGGACCTGATCGTCAAGGGCGCGCGGCTCCACAACCTGAGGGGCGTGGACGTGCGGATCCCGGCCGGCGCGATCACGGTCGTGACGGGGCCGTCGGGCTCGGGCAAGACCTCGCTCGCGTTCGACACGATCTTCGCGGAGGGGCAGCGCCGCTACGTCGAGTCGCTGTCGACCTACGCGCGCCGCTTCCTCGGGCGCATGGACAAGCCGCCCGTCGACTCGATCACGGGCCTCGGCCCCGCGATCGCGATCGACCAGCGGAACCGGAGCCGGAACCCGCGCTCCACGGTGTCGACGACCACGGAGATCCACGACTACCTCCGCCTCGTCTTCGCGCACGCGGGGACCCCGCGCTGCCCGGTGTGCCGGAAGGAGCTCGCGGCGCGGTCGCCGTCGCAGGAGGCGGGGCGGCTGGCGAAGCGCCTCGCGGGGAGGAAGCTCCTCGTGGTGGCGCCGCTCGCGAAGATCGACGCCGCGCTCCTGAAGCGCCAGGGGTTCACGCGCCTCTACGCGGACGGGAAGGAGATGCCGCTCGCGGACACCGAGGGCGAGGCGTGGCTCGTCGTCGACCGG
>DASUGR010000138.1:0-12219 GCA_036273915.1 Planctomycetota bacterium
TCGCCTCGGCGAGGACCTCGCGGAGGTACTCGGTCTCCTCGGATACGAACGCCTTGACGTCGAGGCCTGGGGTGTGCGCGGCCTCGGAGAGCGCCTGCCCCGCCGCGAGCACCTTTCGCCGGATGGACCGCTCCTTGACGATGCGCGCGTGGTGCTCCACGAGCGTGGCGCTGGGCAGCCCGTCCCGCGCGAGCTCGGCGAGGTACGCCTCCCCACCGATCTTCTGCCCGATGCCGTTCCTTCCGACGAGGTCGGCGAGCAGCGCGGCGTCGGGGGAGGCGCCCTCGGCGTTGGACGCCGCGATGACGCCCCAGAGGAGCTGGTGGCGCGTCTCGTAGAAGTCGTCGGTCGAGACGATGGCCGAGGCGAGCGCGAAGGAGGAGGGCTCGTAGATGAGCGCGCGGAACACCGCCTGCTCCGACGCGACGTCGTGCGGGGGCGCCCTCCTGTCGATCGCCGCGCGCGCGGCCGCTGCGGGCGACGTCATGCGAGATCCTCCGTCCTGCACTCCGGGAGGCTCTGGAGGAGCGTCTTCCCGTAGGCCTTGGTGCGCATCCTCGGGTCGAGGATCGCCACGACGCCACGGTCCTGTCTCGACCGGATGAGCCGGCCGAAGCCCTGCTTCAGCGCGATCGCCGCTGCGGGCACGGACATGACCGCGAACGGGTTCCTGCCGGACCTCTCGATGGCGTCCGCGCGCGCCTTCTCGAGCGGGTCGGTCGGCACGGCGAAGGGGATCTTGTGGATGACGACGAGGCGCAGGTTGTCCCCCTGTATGTCGATGCCCTGCCAGAAGGTCGCGGCGCCGAAGAGCACGCAGTTCGGGTTCTCTCGGAAGGCCTTCGCGATCTCGGCAGGGGACCACTCGCCCTGGCGCAGCACGAGGAGGCCGTTGCGGTCGAACTCCGCGGCGAGCCGCTCGTGGGCCCTCCCGAGCGCGCCGTGCGAGGCGAAGAGCAGGAACGCGCCGCCCTTCGTCCCGAGGACGAGGTCGCGCATCCGGTCCGAGGCCGCGGCCTCGAACTCGGCCGCCGACTTCGGCTCGGGCAGCCGCGGGAAGAGGGCGAGCAGGCACTGCTCCCGGAAGTCGAAGGGGCTGCCGACGTCCAACTCGTCCGCGTCGTCGATCCCGAGTCCCGTCCTCAGGTGACCGAACCCCGAGCCCACGCGCAGCGTGGCGCTCGTGAGCACGACGACGGGGCGGAAGGGCTTCCTGTCCTCGTCCTCGGGCTCCTCCTCGTATCTCGCCGGCGCCGCGGCGGCCGGGCGGAACAGCGCGTCGCGGAGGAAGGACGCGACGTCGAGCGGGGCCGCCTTGAGGACCGGCTCGCCCTTGCGGGACGAGTCGACCCACCGGACCATGCCCTCCGGGTCGTGCATCTCGCGGAACGCGGCGATCCTGTCCACGATCCCGCCGAGCTCCTCCCGGCGCGCCTTCCACTCGGGGGCGATCGCGGCGTCCTTGGGCGCGTGCCGTCGCATCCTGTTCCGGACGGCGTCGAGCCGGATCGTGAGCGGGTCAGGGAACTCGTCCTCGTGCGCGAGCCTGCGGTCCGGGATGAACGCGGGCCGGAACCCCTCGACTCCCTTCCAGAACTCCTCCGCGGCCTCGCGCGCCTCCGCGATCTCGCGGTGCGCGTCGCCGGGCACGTCCGCCCTGCGCAGGAGCGAAGCGACGCGCGACAGGACGCCGGCGACGGATCCGGGGGACAGCTCGTCGCCGAGCGCGTCCGTGGCCGTGCCGGCCGCCTCGTGCGCCTCGTCGAGCACGAGGACGTCGTAGTCGGGCAGGAACCGGGCGCCCTTCCGCCGCAGCGCGAGATCGAGGAAGACGAGCGCGTGGTTCGCGACGAGCAGGCGGGCCGACTTGACCGCCCTCCTGGACTCCTGGTAGGCGCAGGTGTCGAAGAAGGGGCACCGGTTCCCGAGGCAGTTCCCGCTCTCGGCCCGGGACGATCTCCATGCCGAGGGATCGGGCTGGAACCCGAGGGCCGAGAGGCTCCCGTCGTGGCCCCCCTCGTCGGCCCACGAGACGATGCGCTCGAGCTGCGAGACGCGTTCCGCGGACTCGGGAAGGATGCTCGTGCGGCTGTCGGCGACGGCGAGCCCGGCGCGCCGCCGGCAGACGTAGTTGTTCCTGCCCTTGGCGAGGACCGCGCGCACGTCGGGGGCTAGGGCCTCGACGAGCAGCGGCACGTCCTTCGAGACGAGCTGCTCCTGGAGCGCGATCGTGCGCGTCGCGACGACGACGCGGAGCCCCTTGCGCACGGCGGCGAGCGCGGGCACGAGGTAGGCGAAGCTCTTGCCCGTGCCGGTTCCGGCTTCCACGACGAGGTGGCGGCGCCGCTCGATGGCGGCGGCGACGGCCTCCGCCATGCGCACCTGCCCTGGCCTCGGCTCGAAGCCGGGCATCGCCGCGGCGATCCGCTTCCACGGGTCCAGCGCGTCGGCCTCGGTTGCCATGAGCCGCTCCTCCGTACCTGTGCTGACGCGCTACGCGAGGGCGGCGTCGAGGCCCTTGTCGGTGCAGCGGTAGAAGCCGTCGTTGTCCTGGGCGAGGCCGTCGCGCACGAGCTTGTTGAGTCCGATGGCGACGATGTTGGGCTTGAGCTTCGTCCCGGGGGCGATGCCCTCGATCCTCGTCGGCCCGTTCTTGTCGAGGAACTTCAGGATGCGGACGCCGGTGTCGCTGGCTTCGGGAGCCTCAGCGGCCTCCGGCTTCGCCGCGGGCTTCTTCCGCGGCTTGGCGGCCGCGGAGGTCTTCGACGACGCGGTCGCGGAGCGCGCGCGCCTCGCGGGCACGGGCACATCGAGGGACCGGATCGGCTGGGGCCTCTTCGCGATGTCCGCTGCGGCCCGGAGGGAGAAGACCCGCACCAGCGTCGCCTTCACCTCCTCCAGCCGTGCGATCTCGGCGCTGATCTCCTCCAGCGTTGCTTGAAGTACTTCTGCCTTCATCCTCGATCTCCTTGTTGAGCCTGCGCCAGCGCGCGAGCGCGCTCCTCAGGCGGTCCTCGATCTCCAGAAGGTCCCTGCGGTCCCCGAGCGTTTCGCGGAGCATCGCGAGCCCCTGCTCCGCGCGGCTGATGCCGGCGGCGACGGCGGCGAGGCCCCATGCGGGGTCGCGTTGCGGCCGCGGATCGACGTTGCCGGTCGGCATGTCACGGCGCCCTGTCCTCGTCCTCGCGCGGATCCGGGTCACCGATCTTCATGTAGTCGCGCTGCCCCGCGGCGTAGCCGGCGACGAACGCGCGGTGGACGTTGGCGGTCCCCGGCGGATGGTCGCGGAGCCACTTCTCGAAGGCGGCCTCGGCGGCGGGGTCGGCGCTCACCTCGGCCTGCCCTCGTCGCGCGGGGCCGCCATCGGTCCGCCCGTGCGCTTCTTCGCGAGCGAGAACGCACCCGGCTTCACGACGGCGAGCTGGTCGCGATCGAAGAACTCCTTCAGGTCTTCGAGGCTCTTGTACGTCTCGCCCTTGCGCGGCTTCCGCTGTACGCCGATGCGGATGCAGCCGTTGAGGTAGAGGGTTTCCGAGACGGCGATGCCCTCGAAACCGGAGATGGGGTCGCGAACCATGTCTCCGAGCTTCATGCGATTCTCCTTTTGCGCCAGCGGCGCTTGTAGGTGGTCCTGTGCTCCCGGTAGCGCGCGTTCTCCGCGGCGCGCTTGCACCGCGGCCGGCAGTAGAGCGCGTCGCCCTTGCGGCTCACGCGCGTCGGATCAAACGGGTTCCGGCAGTGGAGGCAGAGGCGCTCCTCGCCGTCCTCGCCCAGGCAGAAGCGGCGGAGCGTCTCCTCGTCGGGGACGGGGAGCGGCCGGGAGCCGTCGGCGCGCGTGGCGTCGCGTCTCATCGCGCCACCTCGGCGTACCAGAGCCGGCGCCCGAGCACGTGCCGCTGGTTCGCGTTGAGCGCGCGCGCGACCCGCTCGGCCTGTCCGCGGAACATCTTCTCGCGTCCGGGCTCGCCGGCGCGGCGGACGGTCCACGCGCGGGCGTCGAACCAGCCCGTCGGGTGCTTCATGCCACCCCCCGGAGAGAAAGAGGGGCGCGGCGGCTGCGAAGAGAAGAACCAGGCCCGGGAGGGCTGGGAAGAATGGAAGGCCGGCCGCGCCCCGTCAGATCGAAAGAGCGCCGGGAGCTGGCACCCCCGGCGCGGGGGCCGCGTTGCGCGGCCCGGAAGGTGGAAACGTACCGGGCGGGACTGTGGATCGTCGCCCGGGTCCGCTCCGGTGCCTCGAACGCCGCGGAACCGGCCCGCTGGGCGTGCGAGACACTCGGGGCTGAATAGTAACGCATCGCGAGGACTGCGACGACAAGCGGATTCCGCTTGACGCGCCGGTGCCCTATCGGGTCACAATGGGCGGCGTGGATCGTCGCCGGAAGGGAGCCGGCTCCGTCGAGGTAAAGGACGGAAGCTGGTCCGTTCGCTACCTGTGCCCGAAGCGGTTGAAGCGCACGCGGCGCGCTCTCGGCCGCGCCTCCGACATGACCGAGGAGGAGGCGCAGCGGGCCGCCGACGACTTCATCTTCACGCTGCGCGGCAACGTGCCCGGAGCGTCCCTCACCGTCGCGCAGCTCGCCGAGCTCTACCGGCCCGTCGCCCTCGGGCACCTCGCCGAGAGCACAGTCGAGATGCGCGCCGGCATCTACCGCGTCGCGGCCCGGCACTTCGGCGGGCGCCCCGTCGGCAGCATCGACCGCGCGGCCGCGCAGGACTACGTCGCCTACTGCCGCATCGGGCGACACGGGAACACGGTCGGCCTCCACGTCGGATGCCTCGGGCTCCTGTGGGAGTTCGCGGAGGAGCGGCACCTGGTCCTCTCGAATCCGTGGCGCACCGTCAAGGTGCCGAAGTACGTCGAGCGGCCGATTCCGCAGGTCGACGTCCACGACGTCGAGCGCGTGGCGTCGTTCATGCCCTCGGAGCTCGAGCGCCTCCTCGTCCTCTTCCTCGACGCCACGGGCCTCCGCTTCGGCGAGGCGAAGTGGCTGCGCGCGGAGCACGTGCGCGGCGGCCGGATGCTCGTGAAGTCGAGCAAGACGGGACGGGTCAGGAAGTTCGAGATCCCCGAGGAGGCCGTGCCGCTGCTGAAGCGGATCCGGATGGCGTGCGGCAGGCACGAGCGCCTCTTCGACGGCCTTCCGGAGCACGCGACGGTACTCCGGCATCTGCACAAGGCGTGCGAGCTCGCCGATGTCCCGCAGTTGCGCCTGCACGATCTCCGCCACCACTTTGGAGACGACCTTGCGGCGGGCGGGACCCAGCAGGCGGACATCGCCGCGGTGATGGGCCACGCGAACCTCCGGACCACGGAGCGATACACGCGCAACCACCCCGACGCCGCGGCGGACCGAGCGGTGGGTCGCCTGAACGCTCATCGGGCGGCGCTCCGGAAGAGGCGGAAGGCCGAGTAGGAGACCCGCTCGTCGGGTAGAGTGTCGAGGAGGCTCGAATGCGACTTCTTGCCGTGCTGCTTCTCGCTGCTGGATGTGGCGGTGGCGGATCTACATTCGCGAGTACCTCGACCTCGCAGGGCTGCGCGGTCTACATCGAGGACGCGAGCAACCCTGGGAACTACTACTACGTCCCCGGCTTCACGGTCCTCACCGGCTTCGACGCCGAGGACACGCCGATCTACCGCCGCTTCGAGGATGAGTGGGGCTTCGTCGTGGAGGACGATGGCGCGAATGGACCCGTAGATGTCCTGATCGACGAGTGGCTCTACTACCACGGCGATCCCGCGTGCCTGTCCTACATGCCCGTCACGGTCGATGAGTTCGAGGACTTCGAGGTCTTCCTCTACGACTTCTCCGCGGGCGAGTTCATCGGGCCCGCTGATTACCGCCGATGGCTGCGCGACCACAAGTCGGCGGAGTACGTCGAGCGCGAATAACGCCACGCCGGCCTCCTAGGCGGTCGCGCGGGCGTCAGGCTTCCCGATCCTGTCGGTTGCTCCGCACAGGTAGTCGATCGAGCACTTGAGCACGTCCGCGAGCGGGCGCAGGTACATCGACGCCATGCGGTTGGCGTCCTTCGTCCAGTTGCGGACGCTGACCTCGGTCACGTTGCATGCGCTCGCCACGTCGGCGTAGCTCAGGTTGAGCGCCTTCATCCGGCTGCGGATGCGCTCGCTGAGGGGAAACTCTGCGGTCTTGGCCACTCCACTTACCTCCGATGGAGCGGCCGACCGCGGGTTACTTGAAGAGTTCCGCGTGCGTCCGCTCGTAGGTCCAGCCGAGCTTCGCCTTCGCCAAGGAGCAGAGGGCGCTGAAGAACTTGGCGCGTGGGCCTTCCGGCTTCACGGCCCAGTTCCTCACGGCGACCTCGGTGCATCCGACGGCGGCGGCGATCTCGGCCCACGTGCCGAGCTTCGGCTGAAGCCTCTCGAAGGCTTTCGGGTTCCAGGGGACAGCTACCGTCATGGACGGCCATTGTCCCCTGACTAAAGACGCCTTTCAAGAGAGGTTTCATTGCCGAGTCTCGGGCCATCCTAGGGTCCGTTTCGATCGGAGTCAACAACCCTTCTACGAATCCGAAAAAGAGTTCTTGACTCCCGCGGGGTCGGGACTTAGCGTGGTGCCCGATGGTCAAGGTGGATCAGCGGTCAGGACGCGACGAGGCCGCGCCGTTCGTCGAATCTCCTGCATCCTTCCCTCTTCGATCGCCTGTTCGCGAGGCTTCCAAGGACCTCGCGGCGGCCGCCGGCGTCCAGCGACGTGGCTGGTCTACGAAGCGCGAAGGACAGGCCACGTTCCTCTCCGGCACTAGCGCCGATGGGGGTGGCTCAGCCGATCGGGATGCGGCATCCGTTCCCTCCCAACCGGTTGTGCCGCCTGTAAAAGTTTCGGATTCGCGCGGCGCGAGCGCGAGCGCACATGCGCGCCGCGCGCCTGGCGCGATTCACTGCGCGCGGTGCGGCGGTCGCGTCCGCTACCGGCGCGTGCGCGATGACCGTTTCGACCCGCCCGAGGAGTTCGCGTACCCCGAGCGATGCTCGCATTGCGGGGCTCGTCCCGAGCCCGGCTGCACGAGCATCGCCGTCGTCCTGGAGGACTGAGGCATGGTGAACCGTCCCGTGAACGGCGTCCGGCTTCCCGTGGAGGCACGCCTCGACAACCTGGAGGTGATCCTCCCGCGTGTCGAGCGCTTCCTCCAGACGCAGGCCGAGATCAACCTGAAGCACGCGGAGCGCGCGACGCTCCACGCCCGCGAGATGCGCCTGCTCTACGTGGCGGCGTACGCGCGGATGAAGCGCGAGCGGATCGCTGCCCGCGCCGAGCTCGCGGCGATCCGCGAGGAGCTCGACGGGCCGCCGCCGGGGATGGCGGTCGCCCACGAGGGCTGCATCGCCGAGGGCATGGGCGCTGCGGGCTGGTGCTTCGCCGGCGCGATCGTCATGGTCGTCGTTCTCGTCGTGTGGTGGGCGCTGTCGTGAAGTACCCGCCGAGGCCCTCCCGGATGCCGCGCAGGATCGTTGCCGCCATCGCGCACGGCCGCTGGTCGATGCGCGCAACGATGCTCCTCGACAAGGCGAGTGCTTCCCCGCCCGCATTCCGGACCACGTACATCGAGATGGCGAGGTCAGCCGCAGCCGACGCGCGGAAGGCGCTCGCGGAGGCGCTGTCGTGAAAGCGCCGTTCCGATGTGTGCACGAGCACTGCGAGAAGTTCGGCCGCGTCGTCAACATCGAGGTCGGGATCGGCGAGGGCGGCATGTACGACGGCCGTTACGAGGTCTTCGGCGACGACGCCTGCGGTTCGTGCCACAAGAAGCTGGAGCCCGTCCACTCCGCGCGCGAGTTCGCGGCGATGCAGAGGAGCCGGTGATGGGCCTAGATTCCGACGCACCCCGTAGCGACCTCCTCACCGTGTCGAGGCTGCGCTCCTTCCGCAAGTGCAAGCAGCGCGAGTTCTTCGAGTATGTCGAGGGCTTCCGCCCGATCGACGAGGACGAGAACCTCGCCTTCGGCTCCCTGTGGCACGCCGGCATGGACGCTTGGTGGGGCGAGATCGCCTACGCCCGGGACGAGTTCGCTCTCGAATCCGCGCTCGACGCGATCCGCGGCAAGGCCCGCGACGCCTTCGCCCAGGTCCGCGCCGAGGAGCTGCTCGCCGGATACGACGCCCGCTGGAGGGAGGAGACGGTCCGCGCCTTCGACGTGCGCTCGATCGAGGTCGAGTTCCGCGCCGGACTCCTCAACCCCGACACGCTCCGCACGTCGAGGACATGGATCCTCGGCGGGAAGGTGGACAAGTGCATCGCCACGCGCGACGGCAACGTTCCCGGCATCGTCGAGCACAAGACGAGCTCCGATGACGTGAGCCCCGGTTCGCCCTACTGGCAGAAGCTCGAGATGGACCACCAGGTCTCGAACTACTACGTCGGCGCGGAGACGTTCGGGTTCCGCCCGGAGTTCTGCCTCTACGACGTCGTCCTGAAGCCCGGGCAGAAGCCGCTCAAGGCGACGCCGCCCGACAAGCGGAAGTACAAGGCGGACGGGACGCTCTACGCGAACCAGCGCGAGAACGACGAGACGCCTGAGGAGTACCGCGGCCGCGTCCGCGAGGCGATCGAGGCCGAGCCCGAGAGGTTCTTCGTCCGCGCGGAGATCCCGCGCACGGACGCGATGCTCAAGGACTTCCTCGCGGACGTGTGGGACGAGGGGCTGGCGATGCGCCAGGTGCACCGCCGCGGCCGCGCGCCGCGGAACCCCGACGCCTGCCACGCCTACGGGACGTGCCCGTTCTGGTCGGCGTGCAGCACGAAGACCGACCCGGCGGAGATGCCGGAGAGATACCAGCGGCTTGCGTGGCCGCATCCCGAACTGACACCGGACGAAGGAGAGCCGAAGTGACGAATCCGACCGCGCGGGCCGCGCCGAAGAGCGCGAAGCCCCAAACGCCCAAGTTCACCGCCGAGAGCATCAGGAAGGGTCGCGGCTACTCGCCCGACCGCATCCTGCTCTACGGAGTCGAGGGCATCGGAAAGAGCTCGTTCGCGAGCGAGGCGCCGAAGCCCATCTTCATCGCGGCGGAGGAGGGCATCAAGCACATCGACGCGCCGCGCTTCGAGGGACTCACGAAGTTCGACGACGTTCTGGAGGTCCTGCGCCTCCTGTTCTCCGAGGACCTCGGTTACCAGACGCTCGTGATCGACACGATCGGCTGGGTCGAGCATCGCATCCACGAACAGGCCCGGCAGGAGGCCGGGATGTCGCTGGAGAAGTGGAACGCCTACGGGCACGGCGTGAAGCACGCGATGAGCTACCACCGCCGGCTCCTGTTCGCGCTCGACGAGATCCAGCGCCGCCGCGCCATGGAGGTCATCCTCCTGGCGCACGCGCAGGTGAAGAACTTCCCGAACCCGTCGGGACCGGACTACAACCGCTACATCCCCGCCCTTCAGGGCGACCTAACGCCCGACCTCTACAAGCAGTGGGCGGACACGGTCCTCTTCGCGAACTACGAGGACGTGGTCAAGGAGTCCGAGGGGATCGGGAAGGCGAAGGGCATCGAGACCGGCCGACGCCTGCTCCACACGACGCGCACGGCCGCGTGGGACGCGAAGAGCCGATGGAACCTCCCGCCCGAGATCGAGATGCCCAAGGACGGGTCCTACGCGGCCTACGCCGATGCGCGTAAGACGGCCGGCGTGTACATCGAAAGGAGCGCGTCGTGAGCCACGAGTACGGGATCGGCGAGTATGAGGTCGAGGTCTGCGGAAGTTGGGTGGGCCAGTCCTCCGGCGACAGCAGGACCCCCTACGTCGAGATCGCGTTCAACGGCGAGTACGGCGTCATCTCCGTGAGGAAGTACCTCACCGAGAAGGCGTACCCGTACACCGAGAAGGACCTGGTCACGCTCGGGTGGACGCCGCGCGAGCACGGCTACGAGTTCGAGGAGCTGCACCAGATCGAAGACGACGACGGACGGGTGACGAAGCCCAGCGCGATCCTCGGTGCCCGATGCAGGATCAAGACGAAGCAAGAGGCGTGGACGAACGAGAAGGGCGAGGAGCGCGTCTCCGTCAAGATCCAGTTCATCAATCCCATCGGTCCGCGCCGGCAGGAACTGCCCGCTGACGAGAGGACGAAGCTGCTCGCCGGGCTCCGGAAGAACGCGATCGCGTGGAGCGGGAAGCCCCCGGCGAAGCCGGCCCCGAAGCCCGACGATCGCAAGGCACGGACGCAGAAGGCGGCGCAGGAAGGCGCCGCGCGCGCCGGTTCGCGCTCGCAGCGTCTCCAGGGCGTCACCGGCGGCGATGACGGTCCGCCGGAGCCCGCGGAGATCCCCGAGGATCCGCCGGGCGACGACTGGGACAGCAACCCGAGGTTCTGACCACCGCATCCGCGGGCGTCCCCGCCGTCCGCGGCGAACCGTACGCACCTGATCCACCTTCGGGGGAGGCGCGGGGCCTCCCCCTCTTCGGACGAGGAGAGAGATGGCGAAGCAGAATGCGTACAAGTCCCTGAGTCCCGTCGAGCCGGATCGCGTGCGCGACGAGCTGCACAAGCTCCGGCGGCTCTTCGAGACGCACGAGCGGTCGGCCGAGAACCTGTGCGAGCAGGCGGGCGAGGAGAAGAAGAAAGCCGACGAGTGCGAGAACCGGCTCTTCGAGCTCCTGCGGGCGGACGAGAAGGACGACCCCATCTACGAGCTCAAGAGCGGCATCCTGACCTGCGAGCGGCCGGACGCGCAGTCCGAGCTGCCTGGGACGGCGCAGGAGTGATCTACCTCGGCCTCGACCCCGGCGCGAGCGGAGGCATCGCACTGCTCGACAAGGACGGGAAGCCGCTGCTCACGGTGAAGTGCCCCGAGACCGAGCGCGACCTGTGGGACGTGGTGAACGGCGCCGTCCGGGATCACTGCGTCGGGGTCGGCGTGCGCGCCTTCATCGAACGGGTCTCCTCGGGGCCCGGCCAGGGCGTCGCCGCGATGTTCTCCTTCGGGATGAGCTACGGCGCCCTCCGGATGGCGCTGGTCGCCGCGGGGATCCCGTTCGAGCTCGTTACGCCGCAGAAGTGGCAGGAGGGCTTCGGGCTGCCCAAGCTCCCCAAGATGCCGCCGCGGCTGGCGCCCGGCGCGTCGAAGGAGGAGATCGAGGCCAACAAGAAGGCCCAGAAGGAGCGGAGCGCGGCCAAGCGCGACAAGAAGAACGCGCTGAAGGCGCGCGCGCAGCAGCTCTTCCCGTCGGTGAAGGTCACCCACGCCACTGCCGACGCGCTTCTCATCGCTGAGTGGGGGAGAAGGAACCGGGCCTAACAGAGCCCGACCGTAATCGTCTGCAAACTCGGAGAGAGACCATGCTGAAGATCGAGACCATCGCCATCAAGGACCTCCGCGAGCACCCCGCGAACCGGAAGCGGTTCGACGCGGCCCGGCTCGAGGAGCTGACGGCGAGCGTGAAGGAGAAGGGGATCCTCAATCCCCTCCTCGTCTGGCGGAACGGGAAGGGCTGCATCGTGCTTGCCGGCGCCCGCCGGATGCGCGCGGCGCTCGGTGCGGGCCTCGCCGAGGTCCCCTGCATCGTGCGCGAGGACCTCGACGAGAAGGCGGCGATCGAGCTGCTCGTGATCGACAACCTGCAGCGCGAGGACGTTCACGCGCTCGAGGAGGCGGAGGGTTACAAGCTCCTCCACGGGAAGCACAAGTACACGGTCGAGCAGCTCGCCGCGAAGGTCGGGAAGAGCGTCGCCTACGTCTACGCGCGTCTGAAGCTGTGCGAGCTGACGAGCGACGCGAAGAAGGCGTTCCTCAACGACCGCATCACGGCGGGGCACGCGATCCTCCTGGCGCGGCTGAAGCCGGAGGACCAGGCGCGGGCGCTCGATCCGGACGGCGGCGCCGTGTTCCGGTACGAGAACCTTCTCTTCTCTCCCAACGGGGCCGAGGAGGACGGCCTGAAGGACGACCCGCTTACGACCTGCAGCGTGCGCGAGCTGCAGGGGTGGATCGACAGCCACGTGCGCTTCGACACCGAGAAGGTCGACCAGATGGTCTTCCCGGAAACGGCCGAGGTCCTCGAGGCCGCCAACGAGGAGGAGGCAAAGGTCCTCGCCATCACGCACGAGTACGTGATCCCGCCGGAGGCGCGCACCGCCGGCAAGATCCTGACGTACCGCTCCTGGAAGCGGGCGGACGGGAAGAAGAAGTCGAAGACGTGCGAGCACGCGCGGCCGGCGTGCATCGTGATCGGCTACGGGCGCGGCGAGGCCTTC
>DASUGR010000139.1:0-14917 GCA_036273915.1 Planctomycetota bacterium
CGGGCGGATCCTCCGGCTCGACGGCCCGTCCTTCCGCACGAAGCACCTCGGCCTTGACGATCCCGCTGCCGCCGAGCTACCGTCCAGCCCTGTGGCCATAATTTCCGGAACGGACAGGCCAGACTTTCCGGAACCCACACCCCATACGGCGGAGCTACGCCAGCCGACGCTGCCGGACGACCCTCAGTCGCAGGCGGTCCCCGTCGAGCATGCGACCACGGAACCCCCGCGTGCGGTGCGACTCGACGCAGGAGGGCGTGACCGCCATGAGCGTGCGCTCGTCGACGACGCGGTAGACGAGGAGTTCCGAGTCGTAGCGCGGGCGGTCCTCATGCCACGCCTCGCGGGCGACCGCGAGCTCGGGATGGTCGAAGGGCTCGACACCGGCAAGGGCACGATCGAGCCCGTCCAGGTCCACGAGATCAAGGGCGCGGTCGCCGACGAGCGTGAAGCCATCGGGATCGCGACGGAGGAGCGCGTGCCGCGTGCCCCCGAAGCCCCCCACGATCCGCACGAAAGAACCCCATGACAACGGCTTCGCCGGGAACTGGTCGAGCGGGATCGTCACAGCCGGAGCCTCGCGAGGCCACGCGCCGTCCACCGAGGCGCCTCGAACCTCGAAGCCGCGCGAGGGCGGCGGCGCCCGCGGCATGCTGGGCTCCGCGGGTTTGGGCGGCGACGGGCGCGCGCGGAGAAGCTCTGCGCGCCATGCGGAGATCGCCTCCTCGCGCGTCAGGCCCCATGCGATCGCTGTGCCCTCGTAGCCGTCGGCCACGGCCCAGCGCGCCTCGGGCGGAATCCTGCCGTCGAAGAGTGCGTCGCGGATCGCGAAGAGCCCACAGTTCCAGGCGCTTTGCACCGAGGGTACCGGCTCGGGGCAGAGCACGCGTCCGGGCCCGTAGCGGGTGAGGTCGATGTTCGCGGCCGATTCCGCGAGCAATTCGACGGGGCGGGCGGTCCCCCGCGCCAGTGCCGAAAGCACGCGCGCCAACGTGGCCGGATCCTCGCTCCGCGACGTCTCCATCCAGCGCCCGTCGTCGCCGTAGGTGACCGTGACGGAATGAGGCCCGTCGTGAAGCACGATCTCGCCCGGGCCGAGATTCCGCAGCTTGGGAGGGCTCCCCGGTCGCGGGGGCGGCTCGGCCGGCCCGATCAGCGGGATGACCGTCGAGAGCCGGCCCTTCGTGCCTAGGCGCAGGAGGGGCCAAGGGACGACCGACGTGCTCCGTGGCGTCTCCCGGTGAAAGACCGCATACTGCGTCTTCCCGTCGGCGGTCTCGACGACGGCCCGGGGGCCGAGCAACTCGACCACCATGTCGAAGAGCATCTTTGCGTGGCGGGACGTGGGGACCGCGTCCCGGATGGCGCGCACGGGCTCTGTCAGCCCGGGATGCGGGTCACGCGGCTCGTCCGGCTCCCAGTGCGGCTCCATCGCCATCGCGACCATCGTCGCACGACTCGCGGTCTCAAGTCCCGCCCTGCCGCGGACTTCGCGCGTCGCTCAGCTCCGGAGCCCGGAAACGGCAAGGGCCGCCCGAACGGGCGGCCCTGCGAGTGGCTCCGCAGCTAGGATTTGAACCTAGAACCCACCGGTTAACAGCCGGTTGCTCTACCATTGAGCTACTGCGGAATCTGGTGGGAAAGCCCGGAACGCCGGCGATCCCGGCCCCCGGAGCCCCCCCTTATACGTCACTCATTCGGCTCGGCAAGCTTGGCCGCTTGAGACCCGCGACCCACGGTCACTCCGCCGGCTGCGCCGCGTCCGCCGCCTGCTCCGCCGCCGCCGCCGCCGCCCGGAGCCGCCTGCGCCTGTCGCCGGTCGCCGCGAAGTACCGGAGGCACGTCGCGATCTCCGCCTTCATCTGCGGCCGCGGCACGATCCGGTCCACGAAGCCGTGCTCCAGAAGGAACTCCGCCTTCTGGAACCCCTCCGGCAGCTGCGCCCCGATCGTCGTCTGGATCACCCGCGGCCCCGCGAACCCCACCAGCGCGTGCGGCTCCGCGAGGATCACGTCGCCTAGCGCCGCGTACGACGCGATCACGCCGCCCGTGCACGGGTCCGCGAGCACCGACACGTACGGCAGCCCCGCCTCGCCGAGCCGCGCGATCGCCGCCGACGTCTTCGCCATCTGCATCAGCGAGAGCGCGCCCTCCTGCATGCGCGCGCCGCCCGACGTGGACACGACCACGAGCGGGATCCGCCGCTCGAGCGCGAGCTCCGCCGCGAGCATCACCCGCGTGCCGACCACCACCCCCATCGAGCCGCCCACGAAGTTGAAATCGAGCGCCGTGATCGCGACCGGCATCCCGTCGAGCTTGCCAAAGCCCGCGACCGCCGCCTCGTCCACCCCCGACTTCTTCCGCGACCGGTCGAGCGTATCGGAGTACCCGCTGAACCCGAGCGGGTCCTTCGTCTCGAGGTCCGTCGCGATCTCCTGGAACGTCCCGTCGTCGAGGAGCGACGCGATCCGCTGCCGCGCCCCGATCTTGAAGTGGAACTGGCACTCCGTGCAGACGCCGAACGTCTCGTCGATCTTCTTCCGCTGGAGCATGGCGCCGCACCCGGGGCACTTGGTCCAGAGCCCGCCCGGGATGTTCTTCTTCTTGCGCCACTGCCAACCCATGGGAAGCCTCCATCATACGCGAGCGGGAAGGGAGGGGGCACGGGGGAGGGGCGGCGGCCCCCGGGAGGCGGACCGCCGCCCTGCGGCGCCAGCGGATTCTCCGAGCGCAGGCCGGGGAACCGGGCGAAGTCGCCCGGGCAACGAGGTCCCGAGGCGGCCCCCGGACCCCCCCCCGATCACGCCTCGCGGAGCGCGCGGATCACGCCCTTGCGGTCGCGAGACCCGAAGATCGCGCTCCCCGCGACCAGCACGTTCGCGCCCGCCGCCTTCGCCGCCGCCGCCGTCCCCGGCGCGATCCCGCCGTCGATCTCGACGTCGCCCGCGTAGCCGAGCGTGTCCTTGAAGACCGGGATCTTCTCGAGCACCTCGGGCATGAACTTCTGCCCCCCGAACCCCGGCCACACCGACATCACGAGGACCATCGCGCACCGCGGGAGCCAGGGTTCGAGCCTCGCCGGGTCGGTGCCCGGGTTCACGACCATGCCGGCCTTCGCGCCCGCCTTCTCGATCGCGTCGAACGTCTTCCCGGGGTCGCCCTCGACCTCGACGTGGAAGGTCACGATGTCCGCCCCCGCCTTGGCGAACCGCGGCCCGTAGGTGAGCGGGTCCTCGATCATCAGGTGGCAGTCGAGCGGCAGCTTCGTGAGCTTCCGGATCGCCTCGACGATGAACGGGCCGAACGTGAGGTTCGGGACGAAGTGGCCGTCCATCACGTCGAGATGGAGGAGGTCGGCGCCCGCCGCCGTCACCTCGTCGATCTCCTCGCGCAGGCGGCCGAAGTCGGCGGAGAGGAGGGAGGGCGCGATCTTGATCACGGGTCCGGGATTGTAATCCCTCTGGGCCTCGCGCTTCTGGCGGGGCTGCGGGCCGGGTGTAAACTCCCCCGCCATGCCCGTTCCGAACGGGACACCCATCGCGGAGCTGGTCGGCGTCTCGAAGACGTTCACCGGCGACGGCGGGCGGGAGCTGGCGGTGCTGAAGGACGTGTCGCTCGCGATCCGGCCGGGCGAGATCGTCGCCGTGCTCGGGGCCTCGGGATGCGGCAAGTCGACGCTCCTCCGCATCATCACCGGCCTCGTCGAGCCGACCCGCGGCGAGGTCCTCTGCCACGGCCGGCCGCTCGACGGCCTCCACCCGGGCGCGGCGATCGTCTTCCAGAGCTTCGCGCTCTACCCGTGGCTCACGGTCCAGCAGAACGTCCGGCTCGGGCTCCACGGAAAGGGCGTGCCGCGCGAGGAGACGGACGCGCGCGTGCGGCGCGTCATCGACCTCGTCGGCCTCGAGGGATTCGAGGAGGCGTTCCCGAAGGAGCTCTCCGGCGGCATGAAGCAGCGCGTCGGCATCGCCCGCGCGCTCGTGCGCGGGCCGGAGCTCCTCTGCATGGACGAGCCGTTCGGCTCGCTCGACGTGCTCACGGCCGAGGCGCTCCGCGGCGAGGTCACGAAGCTCTGGCAGCGCCCCGACACCGGCCTCAAGAGCATCCTCCTGATCACGCACCTGATCGAGGAGGCGGTCTTCCTCGGCGACCGCATCGTCGTGTTCGGCGCGAAGCCCGGCCACGTCCACAAGATCATCCCGAACGACCTCCCCTACCCGCGCGAGTACGCCGACAAGGCGTTCCTGCGGAAGGTGGACGAGGTGCACCAGGTGATCACGCGCCTGCACCTCCCCGACGAGCCCGCGGCCGCGCCCTTGCCGGCCCCCGCGCCCGACCGCCCCGCGCCGCTCCCCGCGGTCGGCATGACGCAGGTCACGGGCCTGCTCGAGATCGTCGCGGACAAGGGCAGCGAGATGGACGTCTTCGAGCTCGACGCGCTCACCGACTACGAGTTCGGCCACACGATCGCGGTCGTCAAGGCCGCCGAGCTGCTCGACCTCCTCGAGACGCCCCGGAACCGCGTCCTCCTGACGCCGCTCGGGCGCGCCTACGTCGCCGGCGACGCGAACACCCGCAAGCGTCTGCTCAACGGGCAGCTGCGCGAGCTGCCGACGTTCCGGTTCGTGACGGGCCTGCTCGAGCGCGCGCCCGAGAACCGGCTGTCGGCCACCGCGATCAAGGAGGAGCTCGCGGCGCGCCTGCCTCCGACGGAGCCGATCGACCGGCTCTTCCAGACGATCGTCGCCTGGGCCAGGTACGCCGAGCTCCTCGGCTACAACGCGACCGCCGAGGAGCTCTACCTGGACGCCGAGGCCCCGGTCGGCTGATGTTCGTCCGCGCGCGCGCGTTTCTCGGCGGATGGGGAAGGGGCACGGGGAAGGGGGAGCCGTCGAGCCCCTGGGTCGACCTGCTCGTCCTGCTGCTCCTCGGCGCGGTCCTCGCGAGCTTCATCGCGCTCGGCCGGGAGTGGGCGGGGCCGCTCGCGCGCGAGACCCCGATCGACACCTCGTTCACCGCGCTGCCCTGGTACACGCTGCTGTCGCTCTGCCGCGGGCTCCTCGCCTACCTCCTCTCGCTCACGTTCACGATCGTCTACGGCACGATGGCGGCCCACAGCCGCCGCGCCGAGCGCGTGCTGATCCCGGTCCTCGACGTCCTCCAGTCGATCCCGGTGCTCTCGTTCGTGCCCGGCTTCGTGATCGGGCTCGTGGCGCTCTTCCCCGGCTCGAACGTCGGCCTCGAGCTGGCCTGCGTCCTCGCGATCTTCACCGGCCAGGTGTGGAACATGACGTTCTCGTACCACGCCTCGCTGCGCGCGATCCCGCGGGAGATGAACGAGGTCGCGCGCCTGCACGACTTCGGGTTCCGGAAGCGCCTGCTCGTGCTCGAGATCCCGAGCGCGATGATCGGGCTCGTCTGGAACTCGATGATGTCGATGGCCGGCGGCTGGTTCTTCCTCACCGTCGTCGAGTCGTTCCGCCTCGGCGGGCAGCCCTATCGCCTGCCCGGCCTCGGCTCCTACATGGCGGCGGCGATCGAGACGGGCGACGGCCGCGCCATCGCGGCGGGCGCGGTCGCCATGGTGCTCATGATCGTGCTCGTGGACCGCCTCCTCTGGCACCCGCTCCTCGCATGGTCGGAGCGGTTCAAGCAGGAGGAGACCGCCGCCCCGGACCGGCCGCGGTCGTTCATCTACGACCTCATCCGCCGGTCGCGCCTCCTCGCGCGCATCCGTCCCTGGTTCCGGCGGAGGGCGGACGCGGGGACGGGCGTCGCGCGCGTGGAGACCGCCGCGAGCGCGGTCGCGCGGAGGATGC
Source organism: Planctomycetota bacterium (assembly GCA_036273915.1). Classification (GTDB taxonomy): domain Bacteria; phylum Planctomycetota; class PLA2; order PLA2; family PLA2; genus PLA2. Next base: position 5,820 of record DASUGR010000139.1, read on the forward strand.
TCGCGCGCGCGGTCATGCTGGTCGCGGGCGTGCTCGTGGTCTGGGGCGGCTGGCACCTCGCGGTCCTCCTCGTGAAGCTCCGGCCCGCCGAGTGGGCCCGCATCGCGGCGGCGCTCGGCTACAGCACGCTGCGCGTGGCCGCCGCGATCCTCGCCGGCGCGGCATGGGCGGTGCCCGTCGGCATCGCGATCGGCCGCTCGCCCCGGGCCGCGCGCGTGCTCCAGCCGTTCATCCAGGTGGCGGCGAGCTTCCCCGCGCCCATGATCTTCCCGCTCGTCGCCCCGGCGCTCGCCGCGCTGGGCGTCGGCGGGAACACGGTCGCCGTGACCCTCATGCTCATCTCCACCCAGTGGTACATCCTCTTCAACGTCGTCGCGGGTGCCGCCGCGGTGCCGCACGACATGCGCGAGGTCGCGGCCGTCTTCGGGCTCGGCCGCGCGGCCCGCTTCGCGATCCTCTACCTCGGCGCCGTCTTCCCGTACCTCGTGACCGGCGTCGTGACCGCGGCGGGCGGCGCGTGGAACGCGACGATCGTCGCGGAGGCGGTCCACTACGGCGGCGGCGCGATGACCGTCGAGGGCATCGGCTCCCTCATCGCCTCGTCGTTCGACAAGGGGAACGACGCGCTCCTCGCGGCAGCGACGGTGGCGCTCGCGGCGCTCCTCGTGCTCGTCAACCGGCTCGGATGGCGGCGGCTCTACCGCCTCTCGGACCGGCGTTTCGCGATGAACCGCTGAGAGGGCCGGGGGGCTGTAAGCTACCGCGCATGAGGCGGCTCCTCCTCGTCGCGCTCGCGCTCGCGGCGGCCGCGGTCGCGCTGTGGCTCCTCGCCGGGCCCCCGCGGGACTACTTCCTGCGCGAGGAGTGCGGCCGCTACCACGAGGAGCGGCGGGAGCGGTTTAGCCTGCTGCGGTTCCAGAGGGCGCGCGCGGACGCGGCCACGGGAGCCGAGATCGACCGACAGACCGACGCGATGCTCAAGGAGACGCGGACCTTCACGATCCGCGGCTGGGAGGTCGTGCTCGTTCCGGCGGGCGCGGTCGGCCCGAGCGCGGGGTACTTCCTCCGCCTCCGCTACGACCCCTCGGCACCGAAGGACCCCGCCCCCACCCGGGGAACGATGCTCGTCTGGGTCCGGCCGAGGAGCTGGCTTGCCCGCCTCTTCCCGGACGGCTGACGCGCGCAAGAGCGAGACGCGGCGCCTCCCCCGCCGTATCATGCAACGCGTTTCCCGGCCGGGGAGGATCTGCCATGAGGAAGTCACCGAAGAAGAGGACGAACGCTTCCGCCAAGGCGGCCGCGCCCAAGGACACGAGGAGCGCCAAGACCTCCGCGCGGCAGGTCCGTGCGGAGCCGAGCCTCGACGAGATCCGCCAGCGCGCGTACGAGATCTACGTGCGCCGCGGCGGCGCCCCGGGCAAGGACGTCGACGACTGGATCGCCGCCGAGCGCGAGCTGCGCGGCGCGTGACCCGCCGCCGCGGGACGGGCCCGGACGGCGGCCGTCCGGACGAGCCCCGACGGCCCGGCCTCAGCCCCGGACGATGAAGATCGCGGCAAGCGCCGCGAGGAGCGCCAAGCCGACGACCCCGTGCAGGATCCGGAAGGACGTCGCTCCCGGCTGCGGCCCCGGCCCCTCGAGCCGGAAGAGCTTCCTCGTGAAGAGGACGTCGCCGACGAAGAGCACGACGATCGCCGTCAGCTTCACGTGGAAGTACGGCTGGCGGAGGTAGTGCTTGCCGGCCGGGTCCCAGACGAGGAGCGCGAGGCCGCCCGCGAGCATGAGCCCGAGCCCGGCCCAGTTCGCGAACTTGTGCATTCGCTTGAAGATGCGGTAGGCGTCGGTGCGCGCGCCCTCCGACTCGAACCGCACGGCGTAGCCGAGCAGCCGCGTCAGCGCCATCAGGCCGCCCACGTAGATCACGACGCCGAGGACGTGGACCCACTTGAGCCAGTTGTAGCCGGCCCCGATCTCGGCAAGCACGCCCCCGGACCCCCCCATCATCGCCCCTCGAGGGCGCTGAGCCCCGGCAGCACCTTGCCCTCGAGCAGCTCGAGCGACGCGCCGCCGCCCGTGCTCACGTGCGTGACCTTGTCCGCGAGGCCGAACTTCGCGATCGCCGCCGCGCTGTCGCCGCCGCCGACGACCGTCACGCCCTTGCACCGCGCCATCGCCTGCGCGACCACGCGCGTGCCCTCCGCGAACGCCGGCCACTCGAACACGCCCATCGGGCCGTTCCAGACGACCGTGCCCGCGGTCTCCACGCGCGCCGCGTACCGCCGCCGCGTCTCGCCGCCGATGTCGAGGCCCATGAGGCCCTCGCCGATGTCGGGGGACGTCACCGCGTACGGCTCCGCGTCCTCCCTGAACTCGCGCGCGGCGACGTGGTCGGAGGGCAGCATCACCTCGACGCCCTCGCGGCGCGCCTTCTCGAGGATCTCCTTCGCGGTCCCGATGAGCCCCTCCTCGACCTTCGACGCGCCGATCGCGACGCCCTTCGCCTTGAGGAAGGTGTAGGCCATCCCGCCGCCGATCACGAGCGCGTTCACCTTCGCGACGAGGTTCGTGAGCACCGGGATCTTGTCCGCGACCTTCGCGCCGCCGAGGACGGCCACGAAGGGCCGCTTCGGCGACTCGAGCACCTGGCGGAAGCAGTCGATCTCCTTCTGCACGAGCAGCCCCGCCGCGCCGCCGCCGAGCGCGATGGGCAGCCCGGCGACCGACGCGTGGGCGCGGTGCGACGCGCCGAAGGCGTCGTTCACGAAGAGATCCGTGAGCGCCTTCAGCTGCGCGACGAACGCGGGGTCGTTCTTCTCCTCGCCCGCGTGGAAGCGCAGGTTCTCGAGGAGCAGCATCTCGCCGGGCTTCAGCGCGGCGACGAGCTTCTCCACCTCGGGGCCCACGCAGTCGGGCGCGAGCTTCACCGGCTTGCCGAGGAGCCTGGCCAGCTGCTCCGCCACCGGCTTCATCGAGTACTCGGGCGCCCGCTTCCCCTTCGGCCGGCCGAGGTGGCTCGCGAGGATGAGCCGCGCCCCCTTGCCCTCGAGCAGACGGATCGTCGGCAGCGCCTCCCGGATGCGGACGTCGTCGGTCACGCGCGTGCCGTCGAGGGGCACGTTGAAGTCCACCCGCAGGAAGACGCGCTTCCCGCGGGGTTCGAGTGCCTCGAGCTTCGTGGCCATGGGAGGGGGTTCCGGGGGCCGCTAGGACGCGAGCCTTTTCACGAGGTCCACGACCCGGTTCGAATACCCCCACTCGTTGTCGTACCAGCCCACGACCTTCACGAGGTTGCCCTCCATGACCATCGTGAGCTCGCTGTCGAACGTGCAGGAGACCGCGGTGCCCACGATGTCGGTCGAGACGATCGGTTCGTCCGTGTAGGCAAGGATGCCCTTGAGCCTGCCCGCTGCCGCCTTCTTGAAGGCCTCGTTGACCTCCTCGACCGTCACCTTGCGGCTGACCTCGGCGGTGAGGTCGACGACGGAGCCGTCGACCACCGGCACGCGCAGCGCGAAGCCGTCGAGCTTGCCGTTGAGCTCCGGGAGGATCTTTCCCACCGCGCGGGCCGCGCCCGTCTCGGTCGGGATGATGTTGATCGCGGCGGCGCGGGCCCGGCGCATGTCCTTGTGCGGGAGGTCCAGGAGCCGCTGGTCGTTCGTGTAGGCGTGGATCGTGTTCATCACGCCCTTCACGATGCCGCAGGTCTCGTGGAGCACCTTCGCCATCGGCGCGAGGCAGTTGGTCGTGCACGACGCGTTCGAGACGATCCGGTCGGTCGGTTTCAGCTTCTCGTCGTTGACGCCGAGCACGATCATCGCGTCGATCGCGTCCTTCGGCGGCACCGTGAGGACCACCTTCTTCGCGCCGCCCGCGATGTGCTTCTCGCAGTCGGCCTTCGTGCGGAAGACGCCCGTCGACTCGATCACGATATCGGCGCCGAGCGATTTCCAGGGGATCTTCGCCGGGTCCTTCTCCGCGAGCACCGGGATCTTCCGCCCGTCCACCGTGATCGCCTGCTCCCCCACGCCGACCGTGCCCTTGTAGCGCCCGAAGGTCGAGTCGTACTTGAGCAGGTGCGCGAGCATCCCGCTGTCGGTGAGGTCGTTGAGACCGACCACCTCGAAGCCCCCGCGCTCGGCCGCGATGCGGAACACGGCGCGGCCGATCCGTCCGAACCCGTTGATGCCGAAGCGAATCATGTGGCCCTCCGGAAGAATCCTACCGGCAGCGCGCACCTTTCCGAAGGTTCGGCCCCGCCCCTCGGGCCGCCGCCGCCCCGCGCGGTTACGATGCCTCGCGGTGCACGCGCTGCCCCCGGGCCCCCTCCTGATCGCCTTCTCGGGCGGGCCCGACTCGCTCGGCATCGCCGCGAGGCTCCGCGACCGCGCGCCGCTGCTCGCCTACGTGGATCACCGCATGCGAGGGCCCCGCGAGAGCCGCCGCGAGCGCGAGCGCGTCACGGCCCTCGCGCGGGCGCTCGGCCTTCCGCTCGTGCGCGTGCGCGTGCGCGTGCGCGGCGCGGAGGCCGCGGCGCGGCGCGAGAGGTTCCGCGCGCTCGCCGCGCTGGCGGGAAAGCACGGCGCCGCGGCGGTCGCGACGGCGCACACCGCCGACGACCGTGCCGAGACGATCCTCCTGAACCTGCTGCGCGGCACGGGCCTCCGCGGGCTCGCGTCGCTTCGCCCCTCGGCCACGATCGACGGGTGCCTCCGCGTCCGCCCGGCGCTCGACGAGCGCCGCGACGCGCTGCGGGGTCCTGCTTGGGCGCTCGAGCCCGTCCTCGACCCGACGAACCGGCGCACGGCGGGGGCGCGCGCGCGGGCGCGGCACCTGCTCCTGCCCGCGCTCGCGGCGGCGCTCGGCGAGGATCCGGTGCCGATCCTCTGCGCGCTCGGCGACCTCGCTGCGCACGTCCGCGAGACCCTCGCGGCGCGCGCGCGGCGGATCGCGCCCGGCGCGGACCGCCGGCGGCTGCTCGCGGAGCCCCGGGCGACCTTCCCCTACCTGGTGGAGGCGCTGCGTCCCCTCGGCCCGCCGCTCACCGCGAGCGGGTACACGGGGCTCAAGAAGTTCCTGAGGGCGGGCCGGCGGACGGAGCACCGGACGCCGGGGGGCGAGATCTGGGGGCTGGACGGAGACATCCTCTCCGTCCAAGGCGAGGGGGTTCCGGGGGCGGGGGCCTGACCGGCCCCGCTACTCGCCGGTCTTCGCCTTCTCTTCGGACTTCTCGTCGAGCTTTTTCGCCTCGCTGTCGGGTGCGGGCTCCCCGCGGAGCCCCTTCTTGAACTCGGTCATCGAGGAGCCGAGGCTCCGGGCGAGCTTGGGCAGCTTGCTGCTCCCGAAGAACAGGAGGAAGACCGCGAGGATGACGAGGATCTCGCCGAACCCGAGGGACTCGAAGAACGCAAAGGGGGGGATCACCCCGGGATTCTACCCCGGCCCGGCCGCCCGCGGAGCATCCCGCGGCCCGGCATGCGAGGCAGTCTCCCGGGGGAGGCGCCTACCGCGGATAGAACCCGTAGACGATCGCGTTCCCGCCCACGAGGTAGAGGTTCGCGCTGCCCGTGTTGACCGGGATCAGGCGCACGCCCGCGATCGAGACCATGTCGCCCGCCGGCTCGCCCGTCCACATGTCGAGCGCCACCAGCTTGTCGCCCTTCTTGGCGATGAGCTTCTCGCCGATGCGCGCGACGATCGAGTCGTAGTCCTTGTCGATCCAGAGGGGTTGGCTCCCGTGGTCGGCGACGTCGACGACCGTCGAGCCGACGAGCACCTGCGAGCCGTTGTAGAGCGGCGCCCGCTCGACCGGCATGTTCCGGTTCACGCGGAACGAGCCGCCCGAGGCCGTCAGCACCTCGCCCTCGAGCTTGAACGTCACCCCCTGGATGGTGGCGGGCTGCCCCGACCGGACCCACCGGGTCTTGCCGTCGTCCGGGCCCCCCGTGACCTTCAGGGAGTAGATCACGTTGACCGTGTCGAAGGCGCAGAGCCCCTGCTTCATCGGGACCACGCAGACCGGCCCGAACACCTTCGGGCCGCCCCGCGCGACGCGCGCGGTCGCGTGCGTCCAGCGGCGGGCGCCGGTGATCCGGTTCAGGCAGTAGACGACGCCTTCGCGGTCGACGACGAACACCGAGCCGGGATCCGACGCCGTGTCCTCGGTCACGAAGAAGTCCTGCTCGACGCCCGCCTCGAGGAGCTGCTCCCAGCGCGGCCCGCGGGGCGGGAAGCCGTAGTTCGTCGCGTCCATGCAGGTGACGAGGCCCGTCCGGGTCACGAAGTAGAGCTTCGGGTCCGTGGAGGGCCCGCCCACGAGCGGGGTCGTGAGGATGTCCGAGGCGGAGCGGTATCCCCAGCCGACCTGGCCGGTGATCAGGCTGAAGGACTCGATCGTCTTGTTGTTGCGCGGGCTGCCGAGCGAGGGGACGTAGAAGGTGTCGTTCCCGACGGCCGCGCCGCCCGTCGGCGTGAACGGCAGCTCGCGCGGCGGCATCGTGACGCCTTCGAGGCTTCCCGACATGAACTGGAGCGCCCCTCGGCCGGTGAACGTCTCGAGGCAGTGCGCGTAGTGCTGCGAGAGGAGCACCACCACGTCGCCGTTGGACGCGACCGGGAAGCCCGTCGGCTCGAGCAGGTCGGACGCCCAGAGCGAGTTGAGCGACCCCCGCTGGAATGCGTAGAGCCGCGGCTTCTTCGCTTCCGTCTCGAGCAGGAGCAGGTCGTTGGTCAGGTGCACCTGCCCGAACCGGAGCTGCTCGCCCTTGCGGTTCTGGTTGAAGTCGATCCGGAGCGTGCGTCCGTCGATGCCCATCCCCATGAGCGCGGTCTGGACCGCGTCGTGGCCGATCGACCCCGTTGCCTCGTTGCCGGCCGGGGCGCGCCCCTCGTCATCGCGAGGTTTGCTCGTCGTGCTGCTCTTGCAGGCCATCGTCGCCGCGACGAGCGCGACGCACACCAGGCGCTTGGTCATGGACCGTCCTCCACGCTTGCCGTCACCCACTCGCGGGCCCGCCGCATCGCGCCGGGTCGTCCGCGAACGAGCGCGCCACGATAGAAAAACGCATCTCGGGTGTCAAGGAGGTTCTGAGCTTCCCGACGAGCGTATCCTTTTGCCCATGCGGGAGTTAGCGCGGCGTGCCTGAGATCGCGGATCGGCTTTCCGACATTCGGGCGAGGATCGGAGCGGCGCTCGCGCGCTCCCCGGACCCCGGCCGCGAGGTGACGATCGTCGCCGTCACCAAGACCCGGCCCGCCGAGGTGATCGACGAGGTCGCGGCGGCGGGTGTGCTCGACATCGGCGAGAGCCGCGTCCAGGAGGCGCTCGCGAAGGCGCCGCTCGTGCGCACCCGGGTCCGTTGGCATCTCGTCGGTCACCTCCAGCGGAACAAGGCCAGAAGGGCGGTGGAGCTCTTTTCCGTGATCCACTCGGTCGATTCGCTTCCGCTCCTCGACCTGCTGGCCGCGTCCGGGAGGCCGCTCCAGGCGTTCCTCGAGATCAACGTCCTTGGAGACGTCCGGAAGCACGGCGCCCGCCCCGAGCATGCCCGCGCCCTCCGGCAGGCCGCCCTCGGCACCGGCACGATCGAGGTCCTCGGCCTCATGACGGTGCCGCCGCTCGAGGGGGACCCGCGGCCCGCGTTCCGGACGCTCCGCGAGCTTCTCGGGGATCTCAACCGCGCCGGGGACGGCCCCCCCCTCCGGTGTCTCAGCATGGGGATGAGCGGGGACTTCGAGGCGGCCGTCGAAGAAGGAGCCACCCATGTGCGGATCGGAACCGCCCTTGTAGCCGCAAGGAGTCACGGAGGCCGTTAGAATGTGGGGTGACTCGCCGTAGCCCCTTGGCCGGCGTGGGAGGTGCTTTTGTTCGTTCTTGTCGTCACCCGGGGACCTGATCAAGGAAAGAAGCTCCCTCTCGAGCCGGGCCGGACGTACACCATCGGCTGCAACCAGGACGCCTCGTTGGTCCTGACCGACCCCCTGGTCCTCAAGGGCCACTGCTCCCTCGAGGTCTCCGACGCGGGCATCGTCCTCAAGAACCATACCGCCACGGCGGGCACGTTCGTCGGCGACCAGAAGGTCTCGCAGGCGGCCTTGAAGGCCAACTCGACCTTCCGGGTCGGGGCCACGGTCCTGGGCATCGCGGCCGCGCCGGCGCCCGCGCCGAAGGCCACGCCGCCCGCGCCCCCGGACCCCCTGGTCGGTCGCATCATCGGCGGCTACAAGCTGAACGAGCTGGTCGGCGTCGGCGGGATGGGGAAGGTCTACCGGGCGACGCAACTGTCGCTGCACCGCGAGGTCGCGTTCAAGATCCTGCGCGACCACCACACGAAGGACAAGGGGTTCCGCGATCTCTTCATCAACGAGGCGCGCGCGGCGGCCCAGCTCATCCACCCGAACGTGGTGCAGGTCTACGATGCGGGCACGGAGGGCGACCTCGTCTACTTCTCGATGGAGTTCCTCGGCAAGGGGTCCATCGAGGAGATCCTCGAGCGCGAGAAGAGGATCCCGTGGGAGCAGGCGATCCTTCAGGTCCTCGAGGCCGCGCACGGCCTCGCGTACGCGGAGAGCAAGGGGATCGTCCACCGCGACATCAAGCCCGACAACCTGATGCTCAACGAGGACGGCCGGGTGAAGATCGCCGACCTCGGTCTCGCGAAGCGCGGCGAGGGGAACGACGACGCCGGCGTGATCGGCACGCCGCACTTCATCCCTCCGGAGCAGGCGCTCGGGAAGGAGGTCGACCACCGGGCGGACATCTACAGCCTCGGCGCCACGTTCTTCCGGATGATCACGGGGACGACGCTCTTCACCGGCAAGACCGCGAAGGAGATCGTCCTCAAGCACATCAAGGAGCCGCCGCCGGCCGCGTCGTCGGTGGACGAGACGGTTCCGGACGACCTGGACCTCGTCCTCGCGAAGATGCTCGCGAAGGACCCGAACCAGCGCTACCAGTCCGCGACCGACGTGATCGCGGCGCTGGAGGAGGTCTGCGCCCACCACGGCATCAAGGGCGCGATCATCAAGAAGGGCGTCGGCAAGCGCGTCCTGATCCCGCTCGTCCTCCTTCTCCTCGTCGCCGCCGGCGCGGTGTACTACTT
>DASUGR010000140.1:0-17851 GCA_036273915.1 Planctomycetota bacterium
AGCTCCTTCGCCTCCTTCGCGGCGTCCCACAGGTTCGCCGCCTGGCTGGAGTTCGCGGCGGCGACGGACGGCCCGCCACCCGCGAAGTTGACGCTCACGGCCTTGTTGCCGGCCGCGCTCTGCTCGTTCACGATCCTGTCACCGACCACCATGTTGCGGCTCTGGATTGCCATGTCTCGTTTCTCCGTTCTTCCGTTCTTCGCTGATCCGTTGTTCTGCTGTCCGGCCCCGTGCCGGCTACTGCTTGGTCGTCTCGACGGCGATGTCGACGATGTCGTTCGGGAGCTGCGTGATCGTGGACTTGATCACGGTCCCCGGCGTGCCGATGAGGCCCAGTGCCTCGATGGCCACGTCGAAGAGGTTGGCTGGTTGCGTGGCGGGGTAGAGGCCGGGCGACTGCGTGACCATGAGGAGGCTCACGGTCTTGCCTCCGGCCGCGTCGGCTCCCACCGAGAGCTGGTCGCCCGGTCCGAGTGTGACGATAGGCATCTCTTGTTCTCCTTGTGGTTGTTGCCTCGATCGAGTCAGACAGGAAGTCGCGGGCCGCCCCAGGATCTTTCACCTCGTGCCGGGGGCCGGGCACGGCACGCGCGCCCGGCCTGGGAACCAACGCGCGGGTGTCGCGCGATCCTCGTTCGAGCGGAGTCGCGGGGCGGACCCGAGCCCGAGGGCGATCCCCCGCGTTCGCCCTACCGGAGCATCCGGGGTTTGGCGCGTCCTGGCCCGCAGTCGCCGACGATCCAGGGCACGCTCAGTCTTCCGACCGCCAGATCGGCGGCCGCTTCGCGCCGGGGCGTCCGCTGCCGCCCCAAAAAGCGTACGCGTGCTCCGTCGACGCGCGCGGGCGAGCGGTGGTGCGTCACCGGAGCCCGACGGTTCGCTCCTTGCGGCCCTTGCCCCGGGTGCGGACCCGCACCGGCGGACCGCGGTTAACGTCGCGGGCGCACACGGTAGGGCAAGCGCTGTGCCGGCGAAGGCCCCGGCCGTTGTTGCCTCGCCTACCCGGCCAGGTACTCGTCGAGGAACCCGGTGTCGTAGTCGCCCTTGCGGAAGAAGGCGTTCCGGACGATCTCGCGGTGGAGCGGGATCGTCGTCTTGATCCCCTCGATCGTGAACTCGTCGAGCGCTCGGGCCATCCGGTCGAGCGCCTCGTCCCGGGTCGCGGCATGGACGATCAGCTTCGCGAGCAGCGAGTCGTAGTTCGGCGGCACCTTGTAGCCCGCGTGGACGTGCGTGTCGAGGCGGACGCCCGGGCCGCCCGGCGCGATGAACTTCGTGATGACGCCGGGCGAGGGGCGGAAGCCGCGCGCCGGGTCCTCCGCGTTGATCCGGGCCTCGATCGCGTGGCCCTTGACCCGCACGTCCCCCTGGTCGAACGACAGCTTCTCGCCCGCTGCCACGCGGATCTGCTCGCGCACGATGTCGACGCCGGTGATGAGCTCGGTCACGGGGTGCTCGACCTGCACGCGGCAGTTGACCTCGATGAAGTAGAAATCCTTGCCCGCGACGAGGAACTCGCACGTGCCGGCGCCCTTGTAGCCCGCGGCCTTCGCGAGCTTCACGGCGGCGCGCCCCATCGCCCGCCGCATCGAGTCGCCGATGCCGGGCGAGGGCCCCTCCTCGACGAGCTTCTGGTGGCGCCGCTGCACGCTGCACTCGCGCTCGCCGAGGTAGACGATGCGGCCCCGGCCGTCGGCGAGGATCTGGATCTCGACGTGCCGCGGGCGCTCCAGGTACTTCTCGAGGTAGACGCCCGCCTCGCCGAACGCGCTCTGCGCCTCCGCGCGCGCCTGGTGCCAGGCGTTGACGAGCGCGATGCGCCCGTTCGCGACGCGCATCCCGCGCCCGCCGCCGCCGGCGGTCGCCTTGATGAGCACCGGGTAGCCGATCTTCTCCGCGACCTCGACGACCGCCTTCTCGTCCTGCACGAGCCCGTCGCTCCCGGGCACGACGGGGACCTTCGCCTGCTTCGCGATGTCGCGCGCGGTCGCCTTGTCGCCGAGCTTGCGCATCGTGTCCGCGTCGGGGCCGATGAACTCGATCCCGTGGTCGCGGCACGTCTGCGCGAACTCCGCGTTCTCGGAGAGGAACCCGTAGCCCGGGTGGATCGCGTCGACGTCGACCACCTCGGCTGCGGCGATGATGCTCGGGATCGAGAGGTAGGACTGGCCGCTCGGGGCGGGCCCGATGCAGATGCGCTCGTCGGCGAGATCGAGGTAGGCCGCCCCCTCGTCCGCCTTGCTGTAGACGGCGACGGTGTCGATGCCCATCTCGCGCGCGGCGCGGATCACCCGCAGCGCGATCTCACCGCGGTTGGCGACGAGGATCCGGTGGAACATCCGTGAGCGTCAGTCGGGCTTGACGAGGAAGAGCGGCTGGTCGTACTCGACCGCCTCCCCGTTCTGCACAGAGACCTTGACGATCTCGCCCGTGCATTCCGCCTTGATCTCGTTCATCACCTTCATCGCCTCGAGGATGCAGACGACGCTCTCCTGCGTCACGCGCCGCCCCACCTCGACGTAGGGGTCGGAGTCGGGAGACGGCGACCGGTAGAACGTGCCCACCATCGGGGCCTTGATCGTAAGGAGGTTCTCCTTCGGCGCCGCGGGCGCCGGAGCGGAGGGGGCTTCGGGGGCAGCCGCCGCGGCGGGCGCCGCGGGCGCGGGCGCCGCCGGGGCCGCGGCGGGGGCCGCGACGATCCGCGCCTCCGTCTTGCGCAGCCGGAGCCTCCTTCCCTCCTCCTCGATCTCCACCTCCGCGAGGTCGTGCTGGTTCATCAGCTCGACGATCCGCTTGAGGTTCTTCGGGTCCATCGGGCTGTCTTCCTTCATGCGCGCACCAGGCGCTCCGCGATCTGCACCGCGTTGAGCGCTGCCCCTTTCCTGAGCTGGTCCATGACACACCAGAGCGCGAGGCCGGGCGCGAAGGCCCGGTCGACCCGCACCCGTCCGACCACCACGTCGTCCGTCCCCGCGACGTCGCGCGGCGTGGGAAAACCCTCGGCCATCGCGCGGACGCCCGGCTCCCTCGCGTAGAGCGCGAGCGCGTCCTCCGGCGCCAGCGGGCGGGAGAGCCCGACGTGGAGCGCCTGCGAATGGGCGCGGAACACCGGCACGCGCACGCAGGTCGACGTGAGCGGCAGGTGCGGGAGGCCGAGGATCCTCCGTGTCTCGTCGCGGAGCTTCGTCTCCTCGACCGAGTAGCCGTCCGGCAGGATCCCCGTCACCCACGGGATCACGTTGTGCGCGATCACCTTGGGGAAGACCGCGTGCTCGAGCGGCTGGCCGAGGCGTTCGGCCTCCTCCTGGCGCTTCAGCTCCCCCATCCCGCGGGCGCCGGCGCCGGAGACCGCCTGGTAGGTGCAGGCCACGATGCGATCGAGGCCCGCGGCGCGGTGGAGCGGCGCGACCGCCATGCAGAGGAGGATCGCGGAGCAGTTCGGGTTGGCGATGATGCCCTTGTGGCCAAGGAGCGCCTCCGGGTTCAGCTCCGGCACGACGAGCGGGCAGTCCCTTTCCATCCGGAACGCGCTCGAGTTGTCGATGACGATGGCGCCCTTCGCGCGCGCGACGGGCCCGAGGACCCGCGCGGTCTCGGAGCCGGCGCTGAAGAGCGCGACGTCGACCCCTTCGAGGGCGGCGGCCTCGGCCGGCCGGATCTCGTGGTCCCGCCCGAACGCGGGGACCACTTGCCCGGCGGACCGGGGGGAGGCGAGGAGCCTCAGCTCCCCCACGGGGAACCGGCGCTCCTCGAGGACCGCGATCATCTCGCGGCCGACGGCCCCGGTCGCGCCGACCACCGCGACGACGAGGCCCGACCGGACCCCGGTCGCGGCCCCGCCCGCCTTCACGCTGCCCCCGGGACCCCCTGTCATCGCCCTTCCCTCGTCCATCGCCCGCTCTTGCCGCCGCTCTTCTCGAGCAGCCGCAGGTCGGTGATCGTGATCCCCTTGTCCACCGCCTTGAGCATGTCGTAGACCGTAAGCGCCGCGACCGACGCGGCCACGAGCGCCTCCATCTCGAACCCGCTCCGGTCGACGCCGGAGACCTCCGCCGTCACCGCGAGCGTCGCCTCGTCCTCGAAGGCGAGGTCGACGGCGGCGGCCCCGATCCGCAGGGGGTGGCAGAGCGGGATCAGGTCCGCCGCGCGCTTGGCGGCCGAGATCCCGGCCACCCGGGCGGCGGCGACGACGTCCCCCTTCGCGGCCCGGCCGGTCCGGAGGGTCTCGGCGGCCGCCGTGCCGAGGCGGACCCGGCAGCCCGCCCGGGCATGCCGCTCCGTCTCGGGCTTTTTCGAGAGATCCACCATCCGGGCGCGCCCGGCGGCGTCGAGGTGCGTGGGTTCGACCATGGATCGTGACCGGACCGGAATGCGAGAGGCCGGGCCGCGATCGGCGCGGCCGGGCTCAGTCCCGGCGTCGGGGTGTCCGAATAGCCTTAAGAGGCTACACGTTCCCACAAGTCCGCGCGTCGGGAAAGCCCCCGGCCGGGCCCCTCCCGGCGCTCGTATACTTTTGTGGACCAGCGTCTTCCGGAGATCCGCATGCGAATTTTCCGCACCTTCGTGTTCGCCGCCCTGCTCGTCCCCCCCCTCCTCGCGCAGGAGGACGAGGGGGCCTCCCTCCGGGAGATCGAGGTCAAGGAGATCCTCACGAGCCTCAAGGGCAAGACCATCCCCGACATCTGGCGGGGCGCGGACCGCCTGATCCGCATGGGGCCGCCGGCCAAGCGGATCATCCAGCACGAGATCGAGGGGTGCCCGATCGAGGGGCAGCTGGCCGGCCTGCGCGCGCTGATCGGGCTCGACAGCCCGATCGCCGCCACGGACCGCCTCCTCGAGATCGCGGCCGACGACAAGACGGAGGCCGACTTCCGGGTCGCGGCCCTCGAGCTCATCGGGAAGGCCGGGGAGGAGGACGCCGAGGAGGGGCTCCTGGAGCTCCTGACCTCGCTCACCCCCGAGATCCGCATCGCCGCCGCCCGCGCCCTGTGGGAGGTCGAGGGCGAGCACCGCCAGGCCGCCAAGGACGCGCTGAAGGAGTTCCTGAAGGCCTCCGACCCCGAGCTGCGCGCGCAGGGCGCGCTCGCGCTCGCGGAGATGGGCGACGGGGTCACGCCGGGCGTGATGGACACGCTCCTCGACCTCCGCAAGGAGCCCGGGCTGCGCGGGAAGTACGCCAACGCCCTCTACATGAACCTGCGGTTGAACGAGGCGATCCTCAACCGGAGCGCCGAGGGCGAGACCGTGACCCCGAAGAGCAGCGCGCTCTGGAAACCGCTCGACGAGATCCGCCAGATGATCCGGGACCGGTACGACCTCCTCGACGACGCGAGCGACGAGAAGCTCCGGGCGGGCGCGGCGCGGGGCATGGTCGACTTCCCCGACGACCCGCACACGGTCTTCATGACCCCCGAGGAGTACGGCGAGTTCCTGCACGGCTCCTCCGGCGTCGACCCGTCGTACGGCGGCATCGGCGCGTTCATCGACACGAACGTCAAGGACCGCCTGCGCATCCTGCGGCCGATGTTCGGCGGCCCCGCGTGGAAGTCGGACATCCAGGGCGGCGACGACATCGTCGCGGTGAACGGCGAGTCGACGGCCAACCGCTCGACGACGGACATCATCAAGCAGATCAAGGGGCCGCCGGGCACCGAGGTGATCCTCTCGATCTACCGCGAGGGGTGGACCGAGCCGCGCGACGTGAGGGTCATCCGCGCGAAGATCGTGATCCCGACCGTCTACAGCCGCATGCTGCCGGCGGGCGTCGGCTACCTCCAGGTCGCGCAGTTCGCGGCGGAGACGGGCAAGGAGCTGAACGAGCAGCTTCATGTCCTCGAGGCCCAGGGGCTCCGGGGACTGGTCATCGACCTGCGGGACAACCCCGGCGGCCTCCTGCAGAGCGTGCAGGAGGCGCTCACGCCCTTCCTGAAGGAGCACGAGCTCGTCTGCACCGCGAAGGGCCGGATCGTCCGCGCCGTGCCCTATTTCTCCTTCCGCCCCGACAAGGAGCGCGGCTACCCGATCACGGTCCTCGTCAACGGGAACAGCGCCTCGGGCGCCGAGCTCATGTCGGGCGTCCTCCAGCACTACTCGAAGCGCTCGGGCATCGGCACGGCGGAGAGCCCCTACCTCGACGCGGTCGTCGTCGGGGCGACCACCTTCGGCAAGGGGTCGATGCAGAACACCTTCCCGCTCGACAGCTGGCCGGGCGAGGAGTTCACCGACGAGCCCCGGACGGACGGCGAGTGGGAGCCGGGCGAGGACTTCACCGACCGGAACAACAACCGCCGCTACGACCCCGGCGAGCCCTTCGCCGACAAGCCGCGCCAGGACGGGCGATGGAACGACGCCGAACCCTGGGTCGACAAGAACGGGAACGGAACGTGCGACGCGGACGAGACGTTCACGGACGAGAACGGCGACGGCCGATGGACCCCCGCCGAGCCCTTCGTCGACGCGAACGGCAACGGCCAGTACGACTACGGCGCGGCCGTAAAGATGAGCGTCGCGCGCTACTACCTGCCGGGCGGGCAGAACTTCACGCGCAAGCGCGTGTTCGACGAGGAGAAGAAGGCCTACGTCACGAAGGGCGGCGTCGTGCCCGACGTCCCCGTCGAGCAGGACCGCATGGACGTCTCGGACCTCGTCGAGCTGCGCGACCTCCAGCAGAAGGGCGTGTTCGACGAGTACGTCCACGCGCGCTGGGACGCGAGCAAGGACGTGTTCCGCGAGCTGGCCTGGCTCGACGGGCGCGACCCCTCGCGCTATCCGGGCTTCGACGCCTTCTACGACTCGCTGCGGACGCGGCTCTCGAAGCAGGAGATCCGGCGCGGGCTCCGCATCGCGGTGCGGCGGCGCGTGTCGATCGAGCGCGGCGAGGAGATCCTCGGCGACCTCTCGGACGACAACGTGCTCCTGGTCGGCGTGCGCGAGGTGATCCGCCGCCTCGGCGAGGACCCGGAGACGATCCCCGAGTACCACTCCCTGACGGTCAACGGCACCGCGACGAAGTGAGGCGCGTCGAGAGCGGCGGGGTCGGGCTCCTCGTTTTCGAGGGGCTCCAGGCGCCGGGGTTTCGCTGCGCCCACTCGACCGCGCCCCTGGACGTGGCACGCGCGGACGACCGCCGGCGTCTCGTCGCCGCGGCGGGGCTCTCGCCCGACCGGGTCGCGAGCCCCGTCCAGGTGCACGGCACGGACGTCGTGCGGGTCGACGCGCCCCCGTCCGGGGACCTCCGGGCCGACGGCCTCGTGACGGACGCGAGAGGCCTCGCGCTCCTCGTGAAGGCGGCCGACTGCTCGCTGGTCGTCGTCGCGGACCCGGTGCGCCGCGCGGTGGGCGTCGCGCACGCGGGCTGGCGCGGCGCGGCCGGCGGCATCGCCAGAAACCTCGTGGCGGCGCTGCGGCGCGAGTACGGCTCCGACCCGGGGGACCTCGTCGCCGGCGTGGGCCCCACGATCGGCGTCGCCCGCTATGCGGTCGGCGCGGAGGTGCTCGAGGCGTTCCGGGCGCGGGCATCCTGGGCGGACGAGTACGCGCGGACGGTCGACGGGCGGCTCCACTACGACGTGGCCGGGGCGAACGCCCGCGGGCTCCACGGGTGCGGCGTGCGCGCGGTCGAGGTCGCGGGGATCTGCACGCACGAGAGCAAGGATCTGCTCTTCTCGTACCGGCGGCAGGGCCCGGGCGCGGGCCACCACGGCCTCGTCGCCGGCTGGCTCTGAGCGACGACGACGACCCTACGCCAGGGAGACGTTCGAGAGGGAGCGCTTGAACTCGTCCACGAACGCCTCGTCGAAGTCGTAGATCCCCTCGAAGTCGCCCCGGGTGTCCTTCTCGGTGCGCGACAGGAGGCCCGCGTCCACGAGGTTGAAGACGATCTCGCCGAAGTCCGCCGTGGAGGTGATCCCCCACTCGCCGAGCACCGTGCGCGCGAGGAACCCGAAGCTCTCGGTCGCGTAGGCCCGGACGCCCTCGAGAAGCTCCTTCCCGGTGACGTGGCGCGCCTTTCGCATGCGCTGGATGGTGTAGTCGAGCGCGTCGAAGATGAAATAGTACGCCTGCGGGCTGTACCGCCCGTCCCGGCGCGTGATCTGGAGGATGGACTCGGTCTTCTCTGCCGACAAACGCTGGGTGCCTCTGCTCAAACTATAGCGGCAGGCGCGGCACGCGACTTTAAGCCAAAACGGCGGCCTCGGGGCCCTTCCGCCGTAACCCACGCGCCGCCAACAGCTTGGGATCTCTCCCTAGGGATCCCCCGGGGGGTCCGGGGGCGGGGCCCTCCGGACGAGATCGGGATCAAGCGGGGGGGTCCGGGGGCGCCCACCCGGCCGGCGCCGGCGGCCGCATCGAGGACGTCGGAGGGCCCTACTCGGCCGGCTCGCCGGCCGACATCGCCTCGATCTCGTCGCCCTTCGCGGTCACCGTGCCGCCCCGGTCGAGCAGGACGACGCACTTGGACGCGAGGACCTCCTGGTGGAGCACGAGGCCCGTCTGGCCCGACCCCTTGATCGTCACGCGGGCGCCCCGGCGCGGCAGCGCCCGACGCAGCTCGGTATAGACGTCGTCCTCGTAGCGGAGGCAGCAGAGGAGCCGGCCGCACATGCCCGAGATCTTCGTCGGGTCGAGCGTTGACTTCTGGTTCTTCGCCATCTTCATGTTGACCGGGCGCATCTCCCGGATCCACGAGGAGCAGCAGAGCTCGCGGCCGCAGTAGGAGACGTCGCCCAGCACCTTCGCCTCGTCGCGCGCGCCGATCTGCTTCAGCTCGATCCGCATCTTGAACTCGCGCGCGAGGTCGCGGACGAGGTCGCGGAAGTCCACGCGCCCCTCGGCCATGAAGTAGAACGTGAGCCGCTGGCCGCCGAGGATCTTCTCCGAGCGCACGAGCCGCATCGGGAGGTCCAGTTCCTTCACCTTGTCGCGGCAGAAGCGGAACTCCGCCGACCGGCCCGACGCGTCGATCTCCTCCTGGCGGCGCTCGTCGTCGGGCGTGGCCTTCCGGAGCACCTCGAACGCGGGGGGCGACTCCCCGGCCGGCACGGCCTCCGGCGCGGTCAGGATGAGCGCGTACTCGATGCCGCGGTCCGTGCGCACGACGACCTTGTCGCCCGGCTTGGCGTCGGGCACCGCGGTCGTGTTGCACCCGGTGCGGCACGAGGTGCACCCGTGCCGGAGAACGGCTTTCAGCGCCTCTGATGCGTCCATGGAAGGATCACGAGACCCGCGAACACGATCGACGGGTTCGCGTTCGAGGACAGCGATCGTAGTGCCTCCACGACGGGACGCAAGGCGCCTTCGGTTTCCGGCAGCCCCCGGCGGAGCCGCGCGGCGGCCACCCGGCACACCTCGGCGAGCCGCGCGCGCTGGTCCGGCGCCTCCTCCTCCTTCCGCCTGCGGACGATCTTCTCCGCATCCCCGAGGGGATCCTCGCGGCGGCCGGCGAGCGCGTCCAAGAGCACGGAGACGTCCTCCGCGATCCCCAGCGCGGCCTGGCGGACGCCCCGGCCCGGCGCCCCCTCGGCGTCGGCGGCGGCCTCGGCGGGGAGCCCCGCGCGGGCGAGCACCTGCGCGGTCGCGGCGTCCGACAGGGGGGCGGCGCGGACCAGGCGGCAGCGGGAGATGACGGTCGGCGGCAGGAGCGCGGGCTCCTCCGCCACGAGCAGGACGGCGGCGCCCGCCGGCGGCTCCTCGAGCGTCTTCAGCAGGAAGTGGTGCACGTCCCCGTGGAATCGGTCGAAGTCCCGCACGAGAAGCACCTGCCGCGGGCCCATGAGCGGGCGCCGCACGAGCACCTCGAGGGCGCCCCGCGCGCCGTCGATCCCCATGTCCGGCGTGAGGACGGTCAAGTCCGGGTGCGTGCCCGCCTCGACGAGCGCCGCGTCGCCGAGGATCGACGCGGCCGCGCAGCGCGCGAGGAGGAAGCGCCCCACGCCCTCGGGCCCAAAGATGAGCGTCGTCCCCTGCCCGCCGGTGCGGAAGAGGATCGCGCGGAGCGCGGCGACCGCGGCGTCCTGCCCCTTGACCGCGTCGAAGCCCCCCGGACCCCCCTTCATCGCCTCGCCTCCACGGCGCGCCACACGTCGTCGAAGACCGCCTCCTCGTCGCGCGACGCGTCGACGACGACGGCCATCGCCCCGAGCCGCCTCGCCTCGAGCAGGAACCCGTCGCGCACGCGCCGGTGGTAGCCGAGCGAGCGCGCCTCGACCTTGTCGCGCGCGCCCTTGAGCCGCGCGAGGCCCACGTCCGCGGGCACGTCGAGGAGAAGGAGCAGGTCGGGCTCGAGCCCCTTCGTGGCGACCGCGGAGACGCGGCGGATCTCCCCGGGGTCGAGCCCGAGCCCGTGCCCCTGGTAGGCCGCGGTCGAGTACCAGTAGCGGTCGAGGAGCACCGTCTGGCCCGCCGCGAGCGCCGGCCGGACGACCGTCTCCACGAGGTGCGCGCGCGCCGCCTGGTAGAGGAGCATCTCCGCGAGCGGCGTGATGTCGACGTCGGCGTGCAGGAGGAGGTCGCGGATCGCCTCCCCCATCGGCGTCGCGCCGGGCTCGCGCAGCACGAGCACGCTCTCGCCGCGGTCGCGCAGCTTCGCCGCGAGCCGCGCGATCTGCGTCGACTTGCCGGAGCCGTCCGGCCCGTCGAGGACGAGGAACCTGCCGCGCACGGGCTAAACCCTACGCGCCGGGTCCGACGCGAAGGACCGCGTCGAGGATCCCCGCGAACCGGCGGTCCTTCGCCTCCTCCCGCGCCGCCCACGCGCAGGCCTCGGCGACCGGCCGCTCCGAGCGGAGCCCGAACGACCGCGCGATCTCGGCCGCGGGGAACCCGGCGCGCGCCGCCGCCGCGATCACCGCCCGCCGCACCTCGACGACGCTCCGGCGCCGGCAAAGGCCGTCGAGCAGCGACCGCTCGACCCCGCAGACCCGCGCCGCGGCGTCCTTCATCGCGTCGAGGCCCGCGGGGGCGGCGGCTGCCGCCGGCTCGACGCCGACGAGCAGGCCGCCCAGGAGCCGGCTCCGGAGCGCCGGCGTCAGGTTCGCGCGCGACGGGTGCCCCTCGATCGTGAACAGGAGGCGGTCGCCGCGGTCCTGGACGGCGTCGATGATCGTGCAGAGCGTGCGCTGCGCCTTCTCGCGGCCCGCGAGCGCCTCGATCCCCTCGCCGACGGTGAGCGGCTTTCGCGGCACGAGGCCGCGGCTCTTCCCGGCGCGCACGCGCGCGAGGTCGAGGCCGAACGCGCGGCTCCCGGCGAGCTTTCGCGCCCAGGCCGCGAGGAGCGACTTGCCGCTCCGCGCCGGGCCGAAGAGCACGAGGAGCGTCGCGCCCGCGGGCTCGCCGGTGGCGAAGGCGCGCACCATGCGCACGGCCAGCTCGGCGCGCGGGCCCTGGAGCCGGGGGATCGCCCGCTTCGGCTCCTTCCTCGGGGGGGCTTCGGGGGCCTCGGACACGACCTCGACCGCGCCGCCGAACGCGTCGGCGATCTCCGCCGCGTAGCGCGAGAGCAGCCGCTGCTTCGCGAACGGTCGCGGGACGCGCAGCTCGAGGGCGCCGCGGCTCCGGACGACCTTCGCCCCCTCGAGCCAGAGCGACGCCGCGCGCGGACCGATCCTCTCCCTGAGCCGCTGAAGCTCTCGCGCTTCGGGCACCACGACTCCCTCCGCCCTACTGCCCGAGCTTCTTCTCGAGTTCCGCGCGCCGTTCCGCGTTCTCGTCGGGGGCGAGCTTGCCCGCCTCCTTCACCGCGGCCCCGGCCTCCTGCCGCTGGCCGTCCTCGAGGAGCACCTCCGCGAGGGTGAGCCAGCGCCCGGCGACCTCCTCGTCCGTGTCCTGCTCCCCGCGCAATGCTACCAAGCAGCGGGCCGAGCGCACGGCCTTTTTCGTCTCGCCCGCCTTCCGGTAGAGCGGGAGCGCCGCGAGGTGCGGCCGGGGATCGAACGGGTTCACGTTGAAGCACTCCTCGCACACCTTGATCGCCTCCGCGTCGCGTGCGCGCGCCACGTACTCCTTGACGATCTCGAGCCGCGGCGGGATCGCCTTGGGCGCGAGGCGGGCCTCCTGCTCGAGGATCCGCAGCGCGTCGTCCGAGCGCCCCTCGCCCGTGTAGTAGCGGCGCAGGTGCACGAGCGGGAGCGTCGCCGTGGGCCAGTCCGCGGCCGCCTTCTCGAGCGCGGCGACGAACTCCTGCATCTTCCCGTCGCGACGCAGGAAGTCCGCCTGCATGAGCCGCGCGTCGTAGTCCTCGCCGCCCGACGCGAAGAAGGCCTCGAGGATCGGCCGCGCGCGCTCGGCCCGGCCCGCGCGCGCGAGCAGCCGCGCCTCGAGGAGCCGCGACAGCGGGTGCGCCGGGTCGACGCGGGCCCGCGCGAGCTGGAGCTTCGCGCCCGCCTCGACGTACTCCTTCCGGAAGAAGTGCGCCCACGCGAGCTTCAGGAGGTTCTCGCCGTCGTTCGGGTCCGTGAGCGCCCTCTCGCGCAGCTGGGGGAAGACCGCGGCGTAGTTCGGGACGCGGTGGCGGTCCTTGATCCGCTCGCCGAGGTAGTCCCGGAACTTGGCGTCGAACTCCTCGAGCTTCAGCCCGAAGGCCTTCTGGAACACCTCCTCCATGGGCGCGTCCTCGCCGTAGAGGCGGAGCGCCTTGACGATCCCCTCCTCGCCCGCGACCGCGTGGAGGTAGTCGAGCATGAGGCCGCCGAGGTAGTAGGCGAACCCCACCCGCGGCGTCAGGAACATCGCGTCGAACGTGCCGATCTTCGGGATGGAGTCGGTGTGCCACGCGTCGTGGATCTGGATCTCGTAGCCGTCGTCCATGGACCAGCCGGGATCGAGCGGCTTCTCCTCGAGGACGGAGAGCCCCTCGGTGAACCAGCGGGGCACCTGGCCCTTCGAGAGCTGGAGGCTCATCACGTGGCCGAACTCGTGCCGCGTGACCGGGGCCCAGTGGACGAGGCCGTCGTCCCCCATCGCCACCGGGGAGTCGACGGCCATGACGCCGCCGAAGCAGATCCCCACGGCGAACCGGTTGTAGTCCAGGAGCCCGACGGCGCGCACGCTGAAGTCGTCGGCCTTCCGGAACACCTCCACGAGGACGGGCGCCGCCGGGGAGAACCCGTAGCGCCTCGTCATGTCCGCCCAGCAGTCCTCGAGGAGCTGCGGCACGAAGAGGGAGAGGACGGGGAACTCCGACGGGTCGAGGCGGATGACGAAGTGCTCCGTCTTCGTCGTCTCCATCTTCTCGACGATGTCGAGGATGGTCCGGAAGTTCTCGCGGATCGGGTGGGACCACGGGAAAAGCTGCTTCGACTTGTCGAGCGCCTCCTTGGCCTCCTTCTCCCGCCCGAGGTTCGCGAGGTAGATCCCGAGGTTCGCGTGCGCCTCGTAGTTGACCGGGTCGAGCTCGAGGCCCCGCCGCAGCAGCTCCACGGCGCGGTCGTAGCGCCGCTGGCGGTCGGCCACGACCTGGCCCGCGATGTGGAAGCCCTCCCCGTAGGTCGGGTCCACCTCGAGCATCCGCTTCATGCCCGCCTCGAATCCCGCCTCGTTGCCGAGCAGGAGGTCGAGCGTCGCCTTGAGCGCCAGGAGGTCGCGATGGTTCGGGTCCGTGGCGAGGCCCGCGCGCAGGTTCTCCTCGGCGACCGCGTACTCGTTGTCCTGGAGCGCGATCTGCACGAGCACGGCGCGCGCGGTCGTCTGCTGCGGGTTGACGGTGACGGCCTTCTCGGCCATCTCCTTCGCCTCGCCGGTGGCCCAGCTCGCGAGGAGCGTCTTGCCGACCTCCGCCCACAGGTCCGCGAGCTCCGGGTTCTTCGGCGTGACGACGTCGCGCGCCTTGCGGGCCGCGGCGAACGCGCCCTCGCGCTCGAGCCGCGTGACGCGCACGCGCTCGATCCACGCGTCCCAGTTCTCGGGGTCGAGCGCCTGCGCGAGGAGGAGGAGCTCGTTCGCGTTCCCGAGGAAGTCCTCGTCGAGCGGCGAGAGCTGCACGTAGAGGCGCAGCGCGGCCCCGACGACCGTGAGCTCGTGCGACAGCGGCCGCGCGATCTCGGGCTTCAGCTTGAGCTCGTCGCGGTGGAAGTTCGCGTCGTCGTACGAGTCCGCCCGCAGCCGGTGGTACTCGAGGAAGGGGTCGAGCGCCGTGCGCGCCTCCTCCCGCTTCCCGCGGCGCGCGAGCGCCTCCGCGGCGACGAGCCGGGCCGCGAGCCCCTCGACGTCGGGTCCCTCCCCGGACCCCTTCCCCATCGCCTTCTCGGCGCCGTCGCGCGCCTCGCCGAGCCGCCCGCGCAGGAGGTCGAGCTGGGCCTTCGCGACGAGCGCTCTCCGATCCTCCGGGTGCGCCTTCAGGAGCACGTCGATCTCGGCGCCCGCCTTGTCGTACGCGCCGCGCAGCCGGTACGTCTTCGCGACGCCCAGGCGCGCGTCGGCGTTGCCCTCGTCGCGCTTCAGGACCTTCGTGAAGCGGAGGCGCGCCTCGTCGTAGTTCCCCTCGCGGAGGCTCTCCTCGGCACGCTCGAGGTACCGGCCGATGTAGTCGCTGGTCTCGTCGGGCGGCAGATCCTCGTCCTGCGCGGCGACGGGGCCGAGGAGGAGGAGGACCGGGAGGAGCGTGCGCATCCCCGCATTGTACGGGGGGCGCGCCCGTGCGGGTCGATCGCCCGTGCCGCCGCGGGCGTCGGGCGCCCGCGTGCTGTAGCATGGGCGCGCCGCTGGCACGGAACCATGCACATCGCCGACCGGGTCCGCTCGCTCCCCGCCTATCCGTTCGCCGTCATCGACGAGAAGGTCGCCGAGCTGCGCGCGAGGGGCGTCTCGCCGGCCGACTTCGGCGTGGGCGACCCCACGGTGCCGACGCCCGCGCTCGTGCGCGAGCGGCTGAAGGCCGCCGTCGACGAGCGGGCCGACTCGGGCTATCCGTCCTACATCGGCAGTGCCGAATTCCGGGGGGCTGCGGGGGCGTGGATCGAGAAGAGCTTCGGCGTGACGCTCGACCCGGCGACCCAGATCACCTCGACGATCGGCGCGAAAGAGGGGATCTTCCACTTCCCGCTCGCGTTCGTGGAGCCGGGCGACGTCGTGCTGTGCCCGTCCCCGGGGTACCCGCCCTACTCGCGGGGGACGCTCTTCGCCGGCGGGCGGCCTCACTTCCTCCCGCTGCTCAAGGAGAACGGCTACCTCCCCGACCTGGCGGCGATCCCGGAGGAGGTCGTGCGCCGGGCCCGGATCCTCTGGCTCTGCTACCCGAACGCGCCGGCCGGCGCGCTCGCGCCCAAGTCGTTCCTCTCGGAGGCGGCCGACTGGGGGCGGGAGCGCGGGATCCTCGTCGTCAACGACGAGGCGTACACCGACATCTGGTTCGAGGAGAGGCCGCGGTCGATCCTCGAGTGCGGGACCGACGGCGTCGTGTCGTTCTTCTCGCTCTCGAAGCGGAGCGCGATGACGGGCTGGCGCATCGGCTTCACCGCCGGCGACCCGCGCGCGATCGGCGCGTTCCGCAAGGTGAAGACCAACATCGACTCGGGGACGCCGACGTTCATCCAGGACGCGGCGATCGCGGCGCTCGCCGACGAGGAGCACGTCGAGGCGATGCGGCGCGAGTACAAGATGAAGCGCGACCTCCTTGCCGCGGCGTTTTCAGACCTCGGGTTCGAGGCGTGCGCGCCGGCGGGCACGATCCACTACTGGCAGCGGCTGCCGGAGGGGCTCGACCCGGTGGGGTTCGCGGAGCGGCTGCTCGACCCGGAGATCGCGGTCGTGTGCACGCCGGGGCCGTGGGTGGCGGAGGAGTGCGACGGCGGCGTGAGGCCGGGCGCGCGGTACGTGCGCTTCGCGATGGTGGCGTCGCTCGACGATACGCGCCGCGCGTGCGCTGCGATGCGCGCCTTCAAATCGAAGCTCGTCGGCTGATACCAGGCGTACGGTGCCAGGCGCAAATCGTCTAACAACTCGCGGGACCGAGCCGCCCGGGCGGCGCTCGGAGGCCCAACCGCCCGAGCACCCCGGATTCCGGATACGAAGTTATTAGCGCATCGGTGCCTGGCACCGTACGCCTAGTAGCACGAGAGCCACTGGTCGAGCACGGAGCGCATCTCCGCGCGCGCGGCCGGCGGGCCCTTCACCTCGGCCTCGTCGCCGTGCTGCAGCGCCCAGTCCACAACCCAGCGCAGGCTGTCCGTCCGCACGCGGCGCTCGACGTGGCCGCCCGGCTTCTCGTCGAGCTCCCCCGACGGGCCCATCTCGCGGATGTGACGCGCCGCGCCCGGCGCGAAGCGCACCCGCGCCTCGACGTCGGCGGGCCCGGGCCGGTAGAAGTCCGGCCGCCGGTACCGCTGCGCGGAAAACGCCCGCGGCTTCTCGAACCGCTTGTCCGTGAGCCGGACCTCGCGCATCCGGTCGATGCGGAAGGTCAGCTCGCGGCCGCGCAGGCTGTCGCGGCCCACGAGGTAGACGTGCCCCAGGTGGTCGATGAGCGCGTACGGCCGCACGCGCCGCTTCGACAGCGCGCGCCGCCGCTGCGTGTAGTAGTCGACCTCGACCTCGCGCTCCTCGTCGAGCGCCTGCTGCAGGAGCGCGAGCCGCTTCCCGAGCGCGCTCGGCCGCCGCCGCGAGCCGATCCGCCGCGCGAGCCGTCGCACGTCGCCGGTCCCGAGCGCGTGCTCGAGCTTCCGCACGAGCCCCGCCACCGCGCGCGCCTGCGGCGCCCCGCGCGCCGGCGGCACCGCCCGCAGCGCGAGCAGCAGCGCCGCCGCCTCGCCGAGCGTGATCCGCGCCGGCCGCTTGAAGTGGTCGGCGAAGCGGACCGTGACGCGGTCCTCCTCCGTGTAGCACGCGATGTAGTCGTGCGGCATGTAGGGCGGCACGCCGCAGAGCATCAGCGCCTCGGGGATCTCGCGCTGCGCGGCGTGCGGGCTCATGCCGAGGTGGTCGGCGACCTCCTTGAACGTGATCCCGGGGCGCTCCCGCAGCAGCGGGATCAGCGAGAGGTAGAGGCGGAGCTTCGCGAGCGGCAGCGCCATCAGTCGTACCGTTCGCGGAGCGCCTTCAGGTGCGCGACCGCCTGCTTCCTGAGCCACGCCGGCGACGTGACCGCGCACTGGCCGGAGTAGCCCGCGAGGTAGCGGAGGAGCCGCTGGTGCGTGTCGGGCGCCCGGCGCACCTTGAGCTTCAAGGTGCCCGAGCCGTCCGGCTTGATGTCGAACTGCTGGCCCGGCAGCAGGTTCTCCGCGACCATCCAGGCGACGTCGGGATGGAAGCGGATCTCCGCGACCTCGGCCTTGCCGCCGGAGTACTCCCACGGCGGCCGTTCGATGTGCTCCTCGATGTCGAAGCCCGCCGGCACGCGGAACGCCGGCCCGCGCCCCTTCTTCACGGCCACCTGCCCCTGGATCCGCACGACCTTGAACTGGCGGAGCGCCTTCTTCTCCTGGTCCTCGCCCACGAGGTACCACTCCCCCTCGCGGTAGCCGAGGCCGAACGGGTGCACGGTCCGCTCGATCACCTTCTTCGTGTCGGGCTTCCTGTAGCGGAAGCGCACGACGCGCCGGCTCGCGACGGCGGTCACAAGCCGGTCGAGGTTGTCGAGCATCGCGCGGTCGCGCTTGCCGCGCGTGAACGCGTGGACGCGGCGCTGCGCGATCGCGTTCGCGACCTCCTCCTCGAGCGGCGAGTCGATCGCCATCTTGAGCAGCGCCGAGCGCAGGTTGCTCGAGATCGCGTCGCTCCCCCCGCGGGCGGAGTTGGCGAGCATGACCAGCACGGCCGCCTCGTCCGCCGTCAGATCGAGCTCGGTGTGGAAGTACTGCTCCCGGGGGATGTAGTACCCGTCGCGCCCCTGCTCGTCGCTCTGGACGTACTCGACGGGGAT
>DASUGR010000141.1:0-13797 GCA_036273915.1 Planctomycetota bacterium
TTCCGACCTGCTGGCCGCCGCGCCCGTGGTCGGTGACGCCGGGCGTCGTCGGCGTGCTGTCGCCGCCCTGCGAGCCCGCGTCATTGGTACCGCCGCCGCCGCCGCCCGAGTAGTTCGGGAAGACGTCCGGGCTGCCGTCGCTGTTGGTGTCCTGCTTCAGCACGTTCTCGTCATAGAGCCCGGCGCCACCGGTCGACATGCCGGCCAGGCCCGCGACCGATTCGCTGAGCTGGCTGAGCGGGCCGATCACGTTGTACGGCACGCCGCCGTTCTCGCCGTCGAGGAGCGACTGCGCGCCGAGCGTCGTCCCGCCGCCGTTCCCGCCATAACCGCCACCCGGCCCGCCGGGGCCGCCGGGGCCGCCGGGCGTCCTGCCGAAGGTGGCCGGGCCGGACAGGTCGTTCGGGCCGTTGAAGCCGAACACGCCGTCCGCGCCGTCCGCGTTCATGGTTCCGGTGATGATCGCATCGTCCTCGACGAGGATGATGAGCGGGTAGAGGCTGTCGTCCCGGTTCGCCTTGCGCGCCCGCAGCAGGGGCTTGCCCGCCGCCGTCTGGAGGAGGCGGAAGTGGTTGTACTGGTAGACGATCGGGCCGGTCGAGGCGTTGCCCGTGAAGAGGTCCACGGTCGCCGGGCCCGAGACGAGGAAGTTGACCTTCCCGGACTCGACGGTGCCGGGGGTCGGGTCATTGGGGCCGCCCTCGGCCTCGCTGCCCGTCGTCGTGCCCGCGGGATCGGAGGCGCCCGTCGCACGCCCGGCCAGCGGGCAGAGGATCGGCGTCGCACCGGTGTTGGTGCCGCCGCGCAGGCGCATGGCCGCCGGCACCACGCGGGTCGGATCGTTCGGGTCGTAGCCGTTGTCGTACCGCACCTCGGCGCCGGTCCAGAAGGCCGTGTCGCCCCAGTTCGCGTTCGTGTACTGGGTGCTCGTCGAGGCGCTGGTGACGTAGTCCGCCGAGAGGCCGCCGAGGAAGGGAGCGCCGTGCTGCGGCAGGAGGTTCGCGTCGTGGTTCGCCGTGCCGAGGCCGCCGTAGTCGACGTAGCCGTTGCCGTCGTCGTCCCCGAAGGTCAGGGTGACGTCGGTCGGCAGCGAGGGCGACGAGACCGTGCTGAAGCTGAGCTCGAACGTGCCGCTCGCCTCGCAGCCGTTCGTCCCGCGGGGGTTCACGAGCGGGTTGCCCGCGAGGTCCGTGAACTGGGTGAGCGAGAGGACGTAGCGGCCCTGCGGAACCGACGCCTGATCGAACGCGGAGTCGGCATCGAAGACCGTGATCTGGAGCTTGACCTCAGACCGGTCCTGCGTGAAGAACATGAAGAGGTCGAACGTCTCGCCGCCGAGGTTCACGTTGCGGATCGACACGTTCTGCGAACGGATGCGCCACGGGCTGATCGGCTCCGAGAAGAGCAGCGTGATGGGGTCGAGCCGGACGAACGCCGTGCCGAGCCCCTGGACGATGCCCGTGATGGTGCCGAACCCGCTCTCGCCCTCGGCCGGATCCGTGTCGACGACCTGCGGCGCGTCGAGAGCGCCCGGGAACGCCGGGAGCGGCTGGCCGAAGCTGTCCAGGATGGGATTGCCGAAGGCGTCGCGCTGCACGCGGTCGCACTCGTCGACCCCGAGGCTGTTCGAGTAGTCGAACTCGTCGATGAAGAACCGGTAGAGCTGCGGGAGGTTCGGCTCGGCCGGGATGTCGCCCGGCGCGGGGAGGATCGTGGAGTTGAGCGTCGTGAAGAACTCGACGAAGCTCACGACGTTCGGCCGACCCTCGATCGTCCGAACCGGCTCGATCACGTCCGGCGACGCCGGAACCTCGATCGCGTAGGTGAACCCGATGCGGAGGCCCGCGTCGGTGAGGTCCGCGCGGCGGGGGATCCGCGGGCGGAAGATGACGACGTCGCCCGTGATCTCGTAGTCGCCGATCGCCGGCGCACCGGGGTCGGGCTGCTCGGTCGTGGTCGTCGTCGTGAAGATGCGGATCGTGTCGGGCGTGACCGTGTCCGCGTCCACGGGGGCGCTGAAGCGCAGCTCGAGAGGGGCGTTCAGGGCCACGCCACCGAACCCGGGCGAGAAGTTGAAGAGCACAACGGAGAGCGGCGGGATACCGGAACCACCGCCGCCGCACGAGCCGAGGCCGGCGGCCAGCATCGCGACGCACGCGATGCGAAGGCCGGTCCTTTCGAGAAGTCTTGCCAACGTCGTCATCTGCTCACTCCCAATGGGCCGTTCTCTCGAGTCCACCGTTCTGCGCTACGGGATCAGGAAGGGCATCTCAAGGATGTCGATGCGCGGGCGGCCGCCCGTGAAGAGGTTCGCACGCATGATGCAGTTCCACCGGATGTACCGGTGCTGGTCGATGGCCTGGATGTTCGGCGTGAAGGGCACGTCCTCCACGATGCCGTCGTGCGAACCCGACCAGGTCAGCTGGATCGCCGCTCCGCCCGACTGCACGAGCGGGCTGACGATCGGCGACAGGAAGTCCACGTCCGCGACGCCCGAGTCGTAGTACTTCGACCGCGCGTCGGAGCGGAGCTTCGCGAGCTCGAACTCCATGACGCTCACGAGGGGCGAGGGGTTGGTGTTCACCGCCGGCACCGGCGCCGGGTCGGCGTAGTCGCCGCCGTAGGTCGAGTCCATCTGCCGCTGGCCGATCGTGTTGTTGGGGTTGCAGCCCGCGAAGTTGAAGCAGGTGCACTGCCCGAACCCGGCCAGGAGGTCGTACGCGAGGAAGGTCCGGAAGGTCTGGTACGTGTTGCCCATGCCGGCCTCGACGTCGAGGAGCAGGTCGTTCACGCCGTCGAAGTCGAAGAAGATGTCAAGGGTCGGCCAGTTGAGGTAGCCGTCGTTCCTGGGGGCGCCGTTGACGTCCGAGGCCTGCGGCACCGTGTAGGTCTTCTTGTTGACCAGCGTGACGAAGCCGTCCACGTCGAACTGCGAGGTCATCGTCGCGTTCGTGAGGTCCGTGCCGGCCTTCTTGTGGCCGAGGCGCACGATCACGCCGGGGTACGTCGCCGCGAACGTCGCGTCGCTGTCCGGGCCCCACGCGATGCGCACGACCGTGCCGCGGGCGCCCAGCTCGGCCTGCCGGTACAGGTTCATCTGGCGGCGGCCGGCCGAGGCCGGCGGGTTCCCGACGCCGATGATCGAGTCGGAACCGACCAGCGGGTTCTGCTGCGGGCAGTAGTCCCACTCGTCGAGGATGCCGTCCGGAACCCCGACCGCGCCGGGGCTGTTGTCGATGGCGGTGGTGCCGCCGCTGATCCCGGTGATCGCGGCGATGTTGACGCGCTGGTTGCGCTTCGTGATCGGCTGGCCCACGAGCGCGAACGGGAACTCGGGGTCATTGCCCCAGAGCGCGTCCGTGTTGGGGGCGTCCCGCTTCGCGGTCGTGAGGAAGTCCTCCTTGAGGAGGCCGTACGTCTGGGCGTTCGGATCGAACTGCGTATCGAACTGGCCGAAGAACGTGAAGTTCTGCACCTTGTTGCCGCCGAGGTCCGCCGGCAGGCTGTTCGGGTTGAAGGTGCTCGGCGCGTCCGGATCGATGAAGTTGACGAGGATCTTGAAGGGCCCCTGGCCGAAGCCGAACACGGGCTGCATCGTGTAGCGGGTCAGCGAGCCGTCGAAGAACACGAGGCTCGGGATGTCCTGCTGGTAGATCGACGACGGCGCGGTGGGCGTGTTGTTCGTGAGGAAGATGTTCTTCCCGAGGGTGAAGGTCCCCGGGTCGACCGGCTCGCTGAACACGACCGTGACCGCCGCGGACGGCAGCACCTGGCCGATGTTGTTCGGGCCGGGCGTGAAGTCGAGCGCGAGGACGCCCGGAGGGCCGGGGACCGGGTCGATCCAGCCGCCACCGGTGACGAACGTGATGATGTTGTCGCCCGAGGCGATCGTGATCGGGTTGCCCTCGATGTTCTGGAGGAACTGCTCTTTCGGCTGCCCGTCGTTCGCGAGCTTGAGCCGGATCTCGACGAGGACCTGCTCGCCGGCCGGGAAGCCCAGCGCGTTGCGGCCGCCGTTGGCCAGCACCGTCGGATCGAACTCGACGGTGTCGCCGGTCGTCAGGAATGCCCCCTCGGGCCTCGTCTGGAACGTCCCGCCGATGCGGACGAGCACCGACTGGTCGTCGACCGACTCCGGCAGGACCTGGGTGTTGAAGAACATCCGGACCACGCGGTTGCGCGGCACGGCGCTTTCCCCGTCCGCGGGCTCGAGCCGGACGAGCGCCAGCTCCTTCGGGTCATAGGAGGCCGGCGAGCCCCCCGCGTTCGCGTTGCATGAGGACAGCTGGAGGAGACCGAGCCCGATCACCGCCAAAGCCCAAGCCGAACGACCTCTCATGGGAACCACTCCTTCTTTGCCGATCCGCCTCACGAGGTGCCCTTCTCGACGTCGCCCGCCGACGCGGCGGCCGCCGAGTCCCGGAAAGTTACGAAACCCGCCGGGCGGTGTAAACAGGCCATCCGTGCGGAGGCCGAATTCACGCAAGTTGAGGGCACAACAGACCTTAAGCCTGACAACGCAAGCGCCGTTCCGGAGCGGCGGGAAACGACCGGTCTCGTTAACGCCTAGCAAATAAGAACTTACGTCGACGGCCAAGCCCAGGCTTCGGCGATCGTGCGGTTCTGCTACAAGCGAGCGCGCAACACCGCACCGCCCCCCCCGGGGTGCAAGGAGGCAAGGGGGTTCCGGGGGCGGCCCCCGGGACCCCCTCCGCCTACGGGACCAGGAACGGGACCACCAAGTTATCGATGCGCGGCCTCCCCCCCGTGAAGAGGTTCGCGCGGAGAGCGGCGCTCCAGCGGATGAACCGGTAACCGTCGATCGCATGGATGCTCCCGCTGAACGGGACGTCCTCCACGATGCCGTCCGCGGAGCCGGACCAGGCAAGCGTGATGCTCGCCCCGCCCGGCTGGACGAGCGGGTTCACGATGGGAGAGAGGTAGTCGGGGTCGGTGACGCCCGCGTCGTAGTAGAGCGAGCGCGCATCGGACCGGAGCTTCGCGAGCTCGAATTGCATCACGTGCACGAACGGCGCGGGGTTCGCCACGCTGCCGGGAACGGGTGCCGGGTTCGCGGTGTCGCCGCCGTAGGTCGAGTCCATCTGCCTCCGGCCGAGGCTGTTGTTCGTGAGCGCGCAGTTGCTCCTGTTGAAGCAGCTGCAGACCTTCGCGAGGGCGTCGACGGCGAGGAAGGTGCGGAACGCCTGGTACGTATTGCCCATCGCCGCCTGGACGTCGAGCAGGAGGTCGTTCTGGCCGTCGTAGTCGAAGAACACGTCGAGCGACGGCCAGTCGAGATAGCCGTCGTTGACGGGCGCCCCGTTCACGTCGGCCGACTGCCGCACCGTGTAGTTCTTGCCGTTCACGACGGTCACGAAGCCGTCCACGTCGAACTGGCCGTCCATGGAGCCGCTCGCGAGATCGGTCCCCGCCTTCTTGTGCCCGAGGCGCAGGATCACGCCGGGGTACGTCGCGGCGAAGGTGGCGTCCCTGTCCGGCCCCCACGCGATGCGGACGACCGTGCCGCGGGCGCCCAGCTCGGCCTGCCGGTAGAGGTTCAGCTGGCGGCGTCCCGCGGAGGCGGGCGGGCTGCCGAGACCGACGATCGAGTCCGAGCCCACGAGCGGGTTCTGGATCGGGCAGTAGTCCTCCTCGCCGGGCGCCGGGTTCATGGCCGCGACGTTCGGGCACCCCGGCGTCGCGCACGGCGGGTTGTCGATCGCCGTCGTGCCCATGCTGAGGGAGGTGAGCGCCCCGATGTTGACCGACTGCGTGCGCTTCGTGACGGGCTGGCCCACGAGGGAGAACGGGAACTCCGGGTCGTTTCCCCAGCGGGCATCCGTGAACGGGCCGTCGCGCTTCGCGGTCGTGAGGAAGTCCTCGGCGACGGTGCCGAAGACCGGCGCGTCGGGGTCGAACTGCGTCTCGAACTCCCCGAAGAATGTGAAGTTGGCCACCCGGTTCCCGCCGAGATCCGCAGGGAGGTTGGTCGGGCTGAACGTGCTCGGCGCGTCCGGATCGATGAAGTTGACGAGCACGTGATAGGGCCCCTGCCCGAAGCCGAAGACCGGCTGCAGCGTGTAGCGGGTGAGCGATCCGTCGTAGAAGACGAGGCTCGGGATGTCCTTCTGGTAGATCGCGGGCGGCGCGGTCGGCGTGTTGTTCGTGAGGAAGATGTTCTTGCCCAGCGTGAACGTCGACGGATCCACCGGCTCGTTGAAGACGACCGTGACGGCGCCACGCGAGGGGACCTGGCCGAGGGCATTCGGTCCCGGAGTGAACTCGAGCCCGATCACCCCGGGCGGACCGGGCACGGGATCCAGCCAGCCCCCGCCGGTCACGAAGGAAACGATGTTGGGCCCGGACGCGAGGGAGATCGGGTTCCCCTCGATGTTTCGGAGGAACCCCTCGGCCGGGAGCCCGTCGTTCGGCGCCTTCAGCGGGACGTGGACGACGACCTGCTCGCCGGCGGGGAAGCCGAGCGCGTTGCGACCGCCGTTCGCTGCCACCGTCGGGTCGAACTCCACCGTGTCGCCGGTCGTGAGGAAGGCGCCCTCGGGTCTCGTCTGGAACGTGCCGCCCGTCCGCACGAGGACCGACTGGTCGTCGACCGACTCCGGCAGAACCGGGCCGTTGAAGAACATCCGCACGACGCTGTTGCGGGGTACCGAACTCTGCCCGTTCGCGGGCTCCAGGCGCACGAGCGCGAGCTCCGTGGGGTCGAAGCTCGGGGGCGTCCCCGGCGTCGCGTTGCACGACACGAAGAGGAGGGAGACGCCGAGCCAACCGAGCGCGCCAGCGACCGTACCGTTCATGACGACCGTTCCCTTTCCCCGGTCGCCGCACCCCGCCGCAGCCCTGCTCGAACCGGTCCCGCACGCCACCCCGCCCGGGACTGCCGCAGGACCGCGGTCGCCGGATGCGGCGCCGGAAACCGCGGGCCAGAAGACAGACCCGTCCGCGCCCGCCGCTGCAATCCCCGTTCCGGCGTGCGGAGGGATCAGCCGCGCCCTCTCGAGGCGGGCCCCGGGCGCCCGGGCCTCGCCCGCGTGCGGGCCTGCTACGCGCGCGATGGGCGCGATCGCTCGCGCGCCCTCTCAGAACCGCCGGAAGCTCCGGCCGGCGACGACGCCCACGACGCGCCCCCGGACCCCCCGGCCCTTGAA
Source organism: Planctomycetota bacterium (assembly GCA_036273915.1). Taxonomy (GTDB): domain Bacteria; phylum Planctomycetota; class PLA2; order PLA2; family PLA2; genus PLA2. Next base: position 7,167 of record DASUGR010000141.1, read on the forward strand.
CGGGCAATTCCGGCTGCGGCTCGCGAAGCGGTCAGGCGCCACCTCCCACGCCGCGGCGGGGTCGATCAGGTTGATCTCCGCCTTTCTCCCGGGCGCGATGGCCGGCGCCTCGATGCCCGCGATCGCCGCGGGCCCGTCGACGTAGAGGCGGACCAGCGCCTCGAGCGGCATGCGGCCCGTCGCCACGAGCGCGGTGTGCGAGACGGCGAAGGAGGTCTCGAGCCCGATCGCGCCGAAGGGCGCGCGGTCGAGCGGCACGGCCTTCTTCGCCGGCGCGTGCGGCGCGTGGTCGGTCGCGATCGCGGTGATCGTCCCGTCGAGGAGCGCCGCCACGACGGCGTCGACGTCCGCCCGCGACCGCAGCGGCGGGTTCATCTTGAAGTCGGCGTCGCCGTCCGGGATGTCCTCGTAGGTGAGGAGCAGGTGGTGCGGCGTCGCCTCCGCGGTGACCCGCGCGCCGTCCCGCCGCGCATGCCGCACGATCCCCACGGAGCCCGTCGTCGAGACGTGGCAGACGTGCACGGGAAGCCCGGCGTCGACCGCGGCGCCGACGTCGCGCGCGGTGCCCACGTCCTCGGCCTCGACGGGGATCCCCTTCGCGCGCAGCCGGACCGCCGCGCGCGCGTCGACCGCGCCGTCCGCCGCGAGCCCGCGGTCCTCCGCGTGCACGAGGATCCGGAGCCCGACGTCCTCCGCGCGCTCGAGCGCGCGCCGGAGCGTCTTCGCGTCCTCGACCGGGAGCCCGTCGTTCGAGAGCGCGCCGGCGCCGGCCGCCTTGAGCGCGGCGAAGTCGGTGAGATCCCTCCCCCGGAGCCCCCTCGTGACGGCCGCGACCGGGTGGAGCGAGAGCGGCGAGAGGCGCCGCGCCCGCGCGACGAGGTCCGCCGTGAGCGACGGCGCGTCGTTCACCGGATCCGTGTTCGCCATGCAGAAGACGTGGTGGAGGCCGCCCGCGGCAGCCGCCTCGAGCCCGCTCTCGAGCGTCTCCGAGTCCAGGGCCCCGGGGTCGCGGAGGTGCACGTGGACGTCCACGAACCCGGGCGTGAGCACGAGCCCCCGCGCGTCCTCGGTCCGCGCGCCCTCGGGGACGGGGAGCATCGGGCCCACGGCCTCGATCACGCCAAGGCGCACGAGCACGTCCGCGCGCGCGCTGCCCGCGCCCGTGACCACGGTGCCGCCGCGCAGGAGGAGCGCGTCGGGCGTCTCCCAGCTCACGGGGCACCCGCGCCGGCGGCGCGCGCCGCGAGGAAGACGCCCCAGAGCACCGCGTCCTCGTGCACGTGCTCGATCTCCTTGACCGCCTCGCGGAGCCCCTGCGCGCCGGTGCCCGCGGCAACGACCGCGATCGGGACCGGCGCCGCCTCCCGCGCGCGGCGGATCAGCTCGCGCACGGCGCCCGCGACCGCCGACTGGATGCCCGCGCGGATCGATCCCTCAGTGGAGCGCCCGATCCCCGGCTGCGGCGGCGCCGGGTCGACGAGCGGGAGCGCCGCCGTCCCCTCGGCGAGCGCGCGCGCCATCAGGTCGGGGCCGGGGAGGATCGCGCCCCCGATCACGCCGCGCCCGCGCAGCGCGACCGTCGCGGTGAGGCAGGTGCCCGCGTCGAGGAGGCAAACCCCAGGGGCTCCGGGGACGAGGTGGAGGGCTCCCGCCGCGCCGAGCACGCGGTCGAGGCCACACGCCTCCGGCGGGTCGTACTCGACCGGAAGCGGCACGGGCAGGTCCTCCCCCACGACGAGGATCTTCCGCACGCGGCGGAGCGCCGCGAGCGCGGGCGGGTTCACGGAGACCGCGGCCGCGGGGTCGCCCGAGGGAAGCCGCGCGGGATCGGCGCCGAGCGGGACCCTCCCCCGCGCCCCCACCCTTCCGCCCTCGAAGACGCCGTACTTGATCGATCCGTTGCCGACGTCTAGCGCGAGCAGGGTTCCTACCTTCCGAAGCTCTTCGCCGCCCGGCGCGTCGCGGGGTCGCGCGTGTCGTAGGTCTTCGTGATCTCGCGGCCCGCGCGGCGCAGCTTCACGGTGATCAGGTTGACCTTCCGCTTCAACTCGTTCTTGACGACGTTCACGGCCTCCGACTGGCTCGTCACCGCGACGTTGTTGATGCTGATGATGACGTCGTCCTTGCGGATGCCGAACTGGCTCGCGACCGACGCGTTCGCGATCCCGACGACGCGGATGCCGGAGAAGTCGCGGCCGCGGTAGGTCTCCGTGCGCGTGTCCTCGAGGATCTTCTCGTAGTTCTTCTCGAGGTAGTCGACGGCGTTCTGCGTCGGCTGGAGCACGCCGTTGTCCTCGTCGAAGAAGGACCCGGTCGGCGCCTCCTGCTCCATCACGACCGGCTTCACCGGCGGCGGCGCCGGCGCGACGGGAGTCTCCACCGGCTGCACCTGCTCGGGCTCCGCGGGCCTCTCCTTGCCGGGGCCGGGCCCGACGTACACCTTGTCGTTCGAGACGACCGTGTTCGTCGGCGCGGGCTCCGCCTTCTTCACCTGCTCCTGCGAGGGCTCCTCGAGCTTCCAGTGCACCTTCTGGATGTCGGTGCCGTCGCACTTCATGTCGAAGAGGAAGTAGGTGTAGCCGGGGTTCGCCGGGTCGCGCTCGCACCCGACGAACTGGTACTTGAGCGGCGTCCCCCGGTTGGGCCCGCTCGAGCGCTCCTCGAGCGCCTCGCCGAGCCGGATCGTGCGGACGTCGCTGTCGTCCCCCGCGGGCTTCATCTTCCACCTGAAGTTGATCGCGGGGGCGAAGCCGCCCTCCTCGTACGGGGGATAGATGACCGTCCCGCCGATGATCTCGCCGAGCTTGGCGAGAGCCGTCGTGACGTCCTCCTTCTTCTCCTCCTTGGGAGGCGGCGCGACGGGTCCGCGCTCCTTCTGGAAGCGCCCGAGGGGGATCGAGAGGCTCGTCGTGTCCGCCACGCGCTTCACGTAGGGCGCCACCGGGGGGGAGAAGTCGGGGGCCTCCCAGCCGGCCGCCATGGCGCGGCGATGTCCCCAGAAGAGGAGCGCCGACCCGACGATGACCAGCACCGCGCCCACCTTGGCGATGCCGAGGACGTTCTTCCAAAGGCCGACCGACATGAGACCCTCCTATCTTACGTCTCGATGTCCCGTTGGACGACCGAAAGGGCCGCGTCCCGCGCGGAAACCGGTGTGAGGGGGCCCGGGGGAGAGGGGGGTGGCCCGCTTCGGGGCGGCCCCGGACCGCGGGGCCGGACCGCCTTCGGGAGCGAGGCTCCGGGCGCGGACCGCCTTCGCCCGCTTCGCGGCTAGATCTTGAAGTCGAAGTCCACCGTCGCCGCGCCCTTCGAGATGCCGCGCAGCTCGAGCTTCAGCTCGTCCGGGTTGTCGGCCGCCGACAGCGCGTCCTCGTAGCTGATGAGGCCGTCCTTGTAGATCTGGACGATCGACTGGTGGAAGGTCTGCGTGCCGTAGTAGTGCTTGCCCTCGTAGATCGCCTTGTGGAGCTCGAGCGTCTTCCCGTCGCAGAGGAGGTCGCGGATCGTCGGCGTGGCGAGCATGATCTCGACGGCGGGCACCCGCGACTGGTCGTTCTTCCGCGGCAGGAGGCGCTGCGAGACGACCCCCTCGAGCACCTGCGAGAGCTGCATCCGCACCTCCTCGTGCTGGTGCGGCGGGAAGAAGCCGAGGATGCGCTCCACGGTCTGCACCGCGTTGATCGTGTGCAGCGTCGACATGACCAGATGGCCGGTCTCGGCGGCGCTGAGCGCGGCCGCGACCGTCTCCTGGTCGCGCATCTCGCCGACCACCAGCACGTCGGGCGTCTGGCGGACGACGTGGCGGAGCGCGGTCCCGTAGTCGTTCGTGTCGAAGCCGATCTCGCGCTGGTTCACCACGGACTTCCGGTCCACGAACACGTACTCGATCGGGTCCTCGACCGTGATGATATGCCGCGCGAAGTTGTGGTTGATGAAGTTGATCATCGTCGCGATCGTCGTGCTCTTCCCGGCGCCGGTGGTGCCGGTGACGAGCACGAGACCGCGCTGGAGCGCGCACATCTGCTCGAGCTGCCGGGAGGGCAGCGCGAGGTCCTTCATCGTCGGCACGACCTCGTTGATGTGCCGGAAGACGAGGCAGAGCCGGCCCTGCTGGCGGAACACGTTCGCGCGGAAGCGGCCCACGCCCGCGACCTCGTACGAGCAGTCGACCTCGCCGTCGCGCTCGAAGCGGGGCTTCAGCTTGTCGGGCACGACCTCCTCCGCCATCGTCTGGGCGAAGGCGTCGGGGACCTTGGTCTCCGAGACGAACTTGATCTTGCCCTGGATGCGCATGGCGGGCCAGCCGTTCGCCTTGATGATCAGGTCGCTCCCCTTCTCCTTGACGAGGATGCGGAAGAGCTCGCGCGTGTCCATGCCCGTTCCCGTCGCCTTTCCAGGTGCCTCCGTCCGGGGACGAGGGCGGGCAGGCCCCGTCAGAGACGCTCGACGATCGCTTGGACGAGCCGGGGCAGGCCCTCCCCGGTCACGCCGGAGATCGGCACCACCTCCCTATCGACCGCCTCGGAAAGCTCCTTAAGGAGATCCCCGGGGGAGCCCTGGTCGATCTTGTTCGCCACGACGACCTCCGGACGCTCCTCGAGGCCGTGGCCGTAGGCGACGAGCTCCGCCCGGACCTGCCGGTAGGCCCCCACCGGATCCCCGCCGAAGAGGTCGACGACGTGGACGAGGACCCGCGTCCGCTCGATGTGGCGGAGGAACTGGTGGCCGAGGCCGTGCCCCCTCGACGCGCCCTCGATGAGCCCCGGGAGGTCGGCCAGGGTGAACGAGCGGTAGCCCGGCGCCGCGACGATGCCAAGGTAGGGCGAGAGCGTGGTGAACGGGTAGTCCGCGATCTTCGGGCGTGCGCGGGTGAGCCGCGAGAGCAGCGTCGACTTGCCCGCGTTGGGGAGCCCGACGAGGCCCGCATCCGCGAGCAGCTTCAGCTCGAGCGAGAGCCAGCGCTCCTCCCCCGGAGCCCCCTTTGTTCGAATGCGGGGCGCCTGGTTCTGGCTGTTCTTGAAGTGCGCGTTCCCGAAACCGCCCTTGCCGCCGTTCGCCACGACGACGGACGCGCCCGGAGCGTCGAGGTCGCGGAGCAGGAGCCCGGACTCGCGCTCGCGGACGATCGTGCCGACCGGCACCTCCACGACGAGATCGTCGCCGGACGCGCCGGTGCGGTTCGAGCCCTCGCCCGCGGCGCCGCTGGCGGCGCGGTAGTGGATCTGGTCGGGCATGTCGGAGAAGGTCGCGAGCTGGCTCGACGCGAGGAGCGAGACCGAGCCGCCGTCGCCGCCGTCGCCGCCCGCGGGGCCGCCCTTCGGGACGAACTTCTCGCGGCGGAACGCCACGATGCCGTCGCCCCCCTTGCCGCCGCGGACGCAGATCGTGTGCTCGTCCTTGAACACGGCGCGGGCCCCCGCCCGCCGGAGCCTACTCCGGCTGGATGTCCACGCGCCGGTTGGCGTGGAACTTCACGCGGCCGGGCTTCAGCGCGAAGAGCGTGTAGTCGCTCCCCACGCCGACGTTGCGGCCGGGAAGGAACTTGGTGCCGCACTGCCGCACGAGGATCGAGCCGGCCGTCACGACCTCGCCGCCGAACGCCTTCACGCCGCGCCGCTGCGCATTGGAGTCGCGGCCGTTCCTGGTGGCGCCCTGTCCCTTCTTGTGTGCCATGGCTACGCCTCGATGGATTCGATCCGGACGCGCGTGAAATGCTGCCGGTGGCCGATCTTCCTGCGGTAGTTCTTCCGCTTCCGGTACTTGCGGAAGACGATCTTTCGGCCCTTGACCTCGCCGAGGACCGTCCCCACGACCTTCGCGCCCTCGACGGTCGGCGTCCCCACCTTGGCGCCCGCGCCGTCGCGCAGCATGAGCACGCGGTCGAAGGTGATCGTCCCCTGACCTTCCGCGCCCTTGAGGTCCACGTCGATGAGGTCGCCCGTCCGGACCGTGTACTGGCGCCCGTGGTCGTCGATGATCGCGTACATGGGAAGAGCCCTAGAACATAAGCGCTTCTAGGCAGTTGTCAAACCGCGGGGGTCCCGGGGGACGGCCCCCCGGCCCCCCCCTCATCCGGTCTCGACCGCCCAGCCGTCCGGCGGGAGCGCCGCATCCGCCTCCACCGCGATCCGCCGCCCCGTCTCCTCCCCCAGCGCGTCCAGGAGCCCCTTCCGCCGCGTGAGCGCCTCGGCCACCTCGGGGGCCACCCTGGCCCGGATCCTCGCCTTCCCGCGGCGGGCGGCCCGCGCCCGGAGCTCCCGGAAGACCCGGAGCGCCACGTCGTCGGGCTGGACGAGGTCCCCCGCGCCGCCGCACCGGGGGCACGGCCGGCGGGACGGGCCCGAGGCGGTGCGCTGCCGGGTCAGCGCGAAGATCCCGAAGTCGCCGAACCGCCCGGCCCGCACGCGGGCGCGGTCGCGCGCGAGCGCCTCCTTGAACGCGCGCTCGACCGCCTTGCCGTGCGCGGGCTCCCGCAGGTCGATGAAGTCGACGACGATCACGCCGCCGAGGTCGCGCAGCCGGATCTGGCGCGCAATCACGGCGGCGGCGTCGAGGTTGGTGCGAAGCGCGGTCTCCTCGAGCTCCTCCTCGCGCGTGCGGCCGGAGTTCACGTCGACGGCGACCAGCGCCT
>DASUGR010000142.1:0-8006 GCA_036273915.1 Planctomycetota bacterium
ACGCCCTCCTCGAAGCGCACGACCGCCTGCTCCCGGCGCGAGGGGAGCAAGAAGAACCCGCGCAGCGCGACGCCCGCGGCGACGGCGACCCCGACGAGCCCGCCGAGGGACGCGCCGAGCGCCGTGACCGCGGCCGCGCCGAGCCCCGCGGCGGCCGCCTCGATGCCGAGCAGGCGGGCGAGGCTCCTCGACGCAAGGTCGCGCACGCGACGGCACTCGCTCTCGGCGCTCCAGGACGCGAGGTCGCGCCGCGCGTTCCCGACGATCCGGTCGAGCGTGCCCTGCTGCGTCTCGCGGAACGAGAGGCTCCCGCCCGAGGGGATCTCCTCGCGGTACCGGGAGAGCGCGACCGTCCGGTGGAAGTGCTCGAGCGAGCGCTGCCAGAGCGCGCGCGTCTCGCCGGCGAGCCACGAGGCCACGGCCTCGACCTTGACCTCGATCTCCTCCGCGATGCCGCGCACGACGTCGCGCTCGAACTCCGCGCGGAACCGCCCGGCGTCGCCGAGCAGACGCATGTGCCGCAGCCGGATGCGGTCGCGCAGGAACGCGCACCCGCGCGTCTCGAGGCCCTCGAACGCCGCCGCGATCGGCGCGATCTGGCGCTCCGCGCGCTCCTTGAGCGATCCCGCCGCGTGTTGCGCCTGCTCCTCGACGACCTTCCACCCCGCGAAGTCCTGCTCGAGCGCGCGCAGCCGCCCGGCGCCGGTCGCCTCCGCGCGACGCAGCACGTCGAGCACGGTGCCGAGCGGGCTCTTCAGCTTGAGCATCACGCGCCGCCCCTCGGAGAGGTTCTCGACGATGTAGCGCTCGACGGCGGGGATGCCGCTCGCCTCGAGCCGCGCCTCGTCCCCGGCGCGCCGCGCGTCCCGCGCGATATGGGACGAAACGGCGAAGATCGGCGGCGTGAAGCCGAGCAGGTCGCGGAAGGTCGCCTTCAGGTAGTCCGTCACCGCGGCGCGGTCCTCGTCGGACCGCATGTCCACCTTGGCGAGGACGCACGCGATCTCCTTCTTCCAGCGCTCGCGCACCTTTCCGAGGAAGCGGACGTCGGTCTGCGTGAACGGGCAGTCGATCGACGTCACGAAGAACACGATGTCGGCGCGCGGCAGGAAGGCCTCGGTGATCTGCTGGTGGCGTTTGAGCGGCGAGTTGGTGCCGGGCGTGTCGACGACGTTCATCCGGCGCAGGTGCTCGATCGGCAGCGTCCGCCGGACGACGTGCGGCTCCGGCGCCTGCTCCCCCGCCGTCTCGCCGTAGGCCAGCACGTGGACGCGGTCGGTGAGCGGAAGCGGGCCTTCCGGGCACGCCTCCACGCCGAGCAGCGCGTTGATGAAGGCCGACTTCCCCGCCTTCACCTCGCCAACGACGACGAGGAGGAACATCTCCTCGAGGTGGGCGATCAGGTCCCGGACGCGCTGCGCCTCGCTCGTGTCGAAGCCGCCGGCGAAGGACAAGACCCTCTCCAGGAGCGCGCGCTCCCGCTCCGCCGCGGCAATGGCCTCTTCGGGAAGGATCTGCCCAAGCAACGCGGGCGGAGTCTAGCACGGGCGTGGCTTCGCGCCGCGGAAGAGAGGGGGTTCCGGGGGCCGCCGGCCTTCCTTCGCCGCCCCTCAGCCGGGCCTCAGGCACGTGTTCGCGCCCCGGTGTACGCTCTTTACGGATGCACCGTGCGCTGTGGCTCCTGCTCTTCGCCGCGTGCGCGACGCCGGCGGCGCCCGCACCCGACGAACCCCGCCCCTCCGCCGCGTCGACGCGCCCCGATCCGGTGATCGCGACGGCCGGGGCGGCGCTCGCGAAGCACGACATCGCGGGGGCGTGCGAGGACCTCGAGCGCGGGCGCTGGCTCGCCGACGACCGGGCGCGCGCCACCCTGCTCCTCTACGGATGCCTGCTGCTGGAGGGCCGGATCCCGGACGCCGTGGCAGCGCTCCGCGAGTACCTCGGAAAGACGACGGGCCCCAACAACCCGCGCGACCGCACGGCCATCCGGCTCCTCCGGCACCACCAGGGCGGCGGGAGCCTCGCGGCCAGGGATCCCGAGGAGGCTTGCTACTTCGGGCTCTACGCGCTGAAGGCCCTCGACGAGCCGGACACGGCGAGGCCGGATCTCGAGCTCGCGAGCCAGGAGGCGCCCGACCCGGAACGGCTCCTCGCGAAGATCGCCCTCGAGCCCTGATGCGGCGGCTTCTCGAGTACGGCGCCTACCGCGCGCTCGCGTTCCTCGTGCCGTTCCTCCCGCGGACGGCGCTCGCCTGGATCGGCCACCGCCTCGGCGCGCTCTACTACCTCGCGAGCGCGCGCGACCGGCGGGTCGGCATGGAGAACCTGCGCCGGGTGTTCCCGGAGCGGGACGACCACGCGCGGATGCTCCGCCGCTCGCTCAAGCTCCAGGCGGTGGCGTTGCTCGACGCGCTGTGGGCGGCGAAGCTCCACCCGGAGCGCGCGGCGCGGTTCGTCGACGCGGACATGCGGCAGGTGGAGGAGGTCCGGTCGCGGATCGCGGCCAACGGCGCGGGCGCCGTCGTGGCGACGGCGCACTTCGGCTCCTGGGAGATGCTCAACCTGAGCTCGCGCGCGCTCGGCTTCCCGCCGGCCACGTTCATCGCGCGGGAGGTGAGGAACCCGCTCATCGACCGCCACCTGCGGCGGCAGCGCGAGCGCGGCGGCAACAAGCTCGCCTACCGGGCGGAGGCGCTCGGCGCCTGCATGGCGGCGCTGCGGCGCGGCGAGGTCGCGTGCTCCGTGATCGACATCTCGGTGCTGCCCGAGGAGGGAGGGCTCTTCGTCGACTTCCTCGGGACGCCCGCGTGCACGTCGGCGGTGCTGCCGCTGCTCGCGGTGCGCCGCAGCCGGCTGCTCTACTTCCTCGTGTGCCGCCCCATCGACGGCGGCCGCCGCTACCGGCTCGAGGGCGAGGAGATCCCGATCCGCGAGGACGGCGACGCCGAGGCCGAGGTCTTCCGGCTCACGCGCGAGCTGAACGCCGCGCTCGAGCGGGCGATCCGCGCGCACCCCGAGGCGTGGATGTGGGGATACAAGCGGTGGAAGTGGCGGCCGAGCGAGATGCCCGGCGCGTATCCCACCTACTCGGGCTGGGTCACGAAGCACTTCTGATCCGCACGGGGGCCCGGGCCTCGTCAGGCCCCCGGAACCCCCACCTATCCGGGGCCGTCGGCCATCGGGAGCGCGACGACGGTCGCCCCGTCGAGCTGGGTCCCGGGGGCCGTGCACTCCACGTCGACGAGCGCGAGCGCGCGGTCGCCGGAGACCGTCGTGACGAGCGCCACGTCGCTGCCGTGGCGGGCAAGCGCCGCGCCCCGGGTCACGGGCACCGACAGCCGCAGTCCCGCGAGCCGCCGGCGCAGCTTCTTGTAGGTGTGGATGCGCGCGATGATCTCCTGCCCGATGTAGCAGCCCTTCGTGAGCGAGATCGCGTCGTCGAGGCCGACCTCCCACGGGTTCGTCTCCTCGTTGATCTCGTTCGGGACCGCGGGGATGCCCCACCGCACGCGCAGGTCCTCGACCTCCGCCGGGTCGAGCTGCTTGCCGCGCTCCTGGAGCATGCGGCGAAGCGCGACCGCGTCCGGCGCGAGGATCGCGTAGGCATCGCCGAAGAGCGGCTCGACGCGGACGACCTGCACCGTGACGCCGCCGAGGGCCAGGTCCGTGAACTGCCACGGCTCCAGCGAGACGCCGAGGAACCCGGCGGCGCCGGGCCCGCAGACGACGATCTCGATCGCCATGTAGTTGCGGACCGTGACGTCCTCCGTGATCGTGAACTGGAGGATGTGGCCGGCCAGCCGCTCGGGGTTGCCGGAGAGGAGCAGCAGGTCCTCCCCGCGGTCGAGGACGACCGTCCAGTCGATGAGCCGTCCCTTGCTCGTGCAGAAGCACGTCGACGTGCCGTGGCCCGCGGTGAGGGGGGCGATCGCGTTCGTCGCGAGGCGGTGCAGCAGGTCCTTCCGGTCGCGCCCGGTGACGATCAGCCGCCCGCGCGTCGTGCGGTCGAAGAACGCAAGGTCCATCCGCGCCGGATTATACGGGCCCTTCCGCGAGCCTGACGCCGCCCCGCGCGCGCCGACGGAGATAGAGGAGCGCGTCGGCCTCCTCGCACAGCCGCGAGAGCTCGGCCTGGGCGCGCGCGCACGCCTCGTCGAGCGGGCCCGAGACGTCGACCGGGCCCGCGGAGAGGCAGGCGATGTGCGCCCGGCCGACCGGCAGGGCCATGCGGAACCACGTCCGGGGCACGAGGATCTGCGGTCGCGCCCACGCACGCGCGACGTAGAGCGGAACGCCGCTCGCGCGCGCCAGGTAGACCGCCCCGGGCCGCATCACCCCGGCGGGGGGCAGCGGGCCGTCCGCGACGAGCGCGACCCGCCCGCCGGCGGCGAGCGCGCGCAGGAGCCCCTTCGCCGCCGTGCTGCCGCCCGCCTTCCCGAACGACCCGCGCACGAACCGGAACCCCCACGGACTCATGATGCGCTCGGTCACGTCGCCGTCGAAGGAGCGGCTCGCGAGCATCGTGAACGGCCGGTTCCCCTCGAGCCGCGAGTAGTTCGCGAGGTAGTGGAAGAAGGGCACCACGTCCTGGTGCCACGACGCGACGATCAGCGACCGGCCGTCGGCGAGCGCCTCGTGGAGCGGGCCCTTCAGGTGCCAGCGGCAGGAGTGGCGCAGGTACCTCGTCGTGAGACCGAAGAGCGCCGTGATGCCGCCCGAGACCGCGGCAAGCGCCATCCGCTCCCTGAACCCGCGAGCCAAGCGGGCAGTATACTCCGGCGATGCGGATCGCGATCCTCGTGGTCCTCGCCGCCGTGGCCGTCTGGCTCGCCGTCGACTGGCTGGTCACGACCGACGCGGAGCGGGTCGAGATGGAGGTCGAGCATCTCCTCGAGGTCGCGCGCCACGGCGGCGAGGACGCGGTCCAGGAGATCCTCGGCGCGCTGGCGGACGATTACCGCGGCGCCTACTCCAAGGACATGATCGAGCGCTACCTCCGCATGGCGCTCGTCGCGGACAAGCCCGAGGAGATCACGACCGGCTCACCCGACTTCGTCCCCAAGGGCGACGAGATCCTGATCCCGCTCTTGCGGGTCGACGTCCGGACAAAGAGCCTCCAGGGGACCGCGCTCCTCCGCATCACGTTCGCGAAGCGGGGCGACCGCTTCAGGATCGTCAACGTGGAGCACTGGCAAAGCGGACGCTGATCCGGTTCTTCACCTTGTGCACCGCCGGGTCGACGGCGGCGAGGTCCCCGGCGCGGTCACGCACGGCGGCGCGGTCCACGGTCCCCTCGAGTGTCAGGACGCCGTCCACACAGCTCACCTTGATGGCCGCGTAGGGCGCGGTCTGCGCGTCCTCGCCGAGCGCGATGCGGACGCGGGTGGCCGCATTCTGGTCCTCGATGCCGCGGCGCAGCCCCACGCTGTCCCCGGGATCGCGATAGCCCCGGCAGGCGGGAAGGAGGAGGAGCGCGAGGAGGAGGGAGGACCGTTTCATTTGACCCTCTCGCGGAAGAGGCGGTCGACCGGGGCGGTGATCGCCGAGAAGGGGAGCACGGTGATCTTCGGGTCGTCGATCCGGCCGCTCACGGCGACGACGGTGCCGGCGTGCGAGATCTCGAGGTCGCAGCCGCCGGCGAACGAGACGATCCCCTGCCCGTCGAGCGAGAAGTCGCGCGCGTCGAAGCGCGCCGCCTCGAGGTAGAAGCGCGAGTCCTCGAAGGAGCAGGTCATCGTCCCGCGCGTGAGCGGCGCCTCGGCGGCGACCGGCACCTTCATGACGAGGAACACCTTGAACGAGAGCGGGGAGAAGAAGGCGGCGTTCTCGAGCTGGATCTCGCCCTTGCCCTTGAGCGCGTCGAGCGACACGCGATCGGCGCTGAAGACGACCTTGCCGGCAAGATCGCCCTTCCGCTTCTCGGCGTAGGGCAGCCCGTAGGTCTTCCACACCTCGTCCACCTCGACGAAGCGCCATTCCACCTCGCCGTTGAACCCGCCGGCGCGCGCGGTGTCGACGTCGAGCATCCCCGCGACCATCCCGTGGAACGCCTGGACGCGCATGCGGGAGAGGAGGAGGTGCCCCGCCCGCGGGATGAGCCGCGCGGTGAGCCTCTCGAAGGGCACGACGGAGAGCGCGCCGCCATCGGCCTCGAGGCGGTACATGAGCTCGCCCGCCTGCGTCGCGTCGAGGCGCGCGGCGCGAAACGCGAGGCTCGGCGGGCCGTCGGGGCGCCGCAGGAACACGCGCGGGCCGAAAAAGACGAGCGGCGGGGCGCGCGGCGGGACCGGGGCGGGCGCCGCCGCCGCGGGCGCCGCCTCCTCCCCCGGAGCCCCCTCCTCTCCGCCCGCGGGGACGCGGAGCAGCTCCACGGGCTCGCCCTCGTCGAACTCGCCCACGAGGTCGTGCACCTCGACACGATCGACCGACGGCCCGCCGAAGAACGCGAGCGGCTTTATCCCCACGACGACGCGCGCCGCTTCGATCCTGTGGTGCGCGGTCTCGACGGAGACGCCGAAGGCGGTGGCGTCGAAGTTCGGCCAGAGCAGCGCCCAGGAGACCTTCGCGTCGCCGCGGAAGGTCCGCCGGAGCCACCCCTCGATCCGGGCGCGCACCACGAAATGGGAAAGGAGGAGCCACGCGGCGAGGAGTGCGGGCAGCAGCAACGCGAGACGCCGCACCCTCCCCGTGCCCCCCCGGCTCTTGGCCTTCGGCACAATCCCATTTTCGGACGGTGGGGCCGCGGCTTCAGAGCCCGAAAACCGGCCCGGCGAGACAGCGGGGCGAGGCCGAGACGGGGCGGGTACCTTGGGGGCGTGGCCAAGGTCCTCGTGTCCGCCTGCCTGCTCGGCCGCCCTTGCCGGTTCGACGGGAAGGACAAGCTCGTGCAGGCGCTTCCCGACGCGCTGCGCGCGGAGCGGGCCGAGGCGGTGCCCTTCTGTCCGGAGGAGGCGGGCGGCCTCGGGACGCCCCGTCCCGCGGCGCGGATCGTCGGCGGCGACGGCGAGGACGTGGCGGAGGGCCGCGCGCGGGTCGTGAACGAGCGCGGCGAGGACGTGACCGGGCGGTTCCTCGACGGCGCGCGGCAGGCCGTCGCGGAGGCGCAGCGGAACGGCTGCGCGGTCGCCTACCTGAAGGAGCGCTCGCCCTCGTGCGGCTGCGCGCAGGTGCACACGGAGAACGGGGTCGCGCCCGGCTGCGGCGTCACGACGGCGCTCCTTCGTCGCGCGGGCGTGGCGACGGTCTCGGTCGCATGAGGCAAAGGGGGTCCGGGGGCACGTGCGGAAGCTGACGATCGTCGTGAAGCCCTTCAAGGCCGATCCGGTCGTCCGGGCGCTCCTTGACGCGGGGGCGACGAACCTGACGCTGGCCGAGGCGCGGGGCTACGGCCGCCAGAAGGGGCACTTAGACCTCTACCGCGACGAGGGCGCGCGCGTGACGTTCCTGCCCAAGGTGCGGATCGAGTGCGCCGTGGAGGACGGCGGCGCGGAGGCCGCGATCGAGGCGGCGATCAACGCCGCACGCACGGGCCGGATCGGCGACGGCAAGATCTTCCTCGAGGGGCTCCGGTGACGGCGATCGCGGAGGTTGCGCGCCGCGCGGCGGCGGGCGAGGCGGTGGCGCTCGCGACCGTCATCGAGACGATCGGCTCGGCGCCGGCGGAGTCGGCGATGCGGATGGCGGTCGGGGCCGAGGGGCGGCTCGCGGGCACGGTCGGCGGCGGACGCGTCGAGGCGACCGTGATCGGGCGGGCGCAGGAGGCGCTCCGGACCGGCAGGCACGAGGTGCTCTCCTTCACCCTCGACGACGACCTGGCGGACGAGGGCGGGCTCCTGTGCGGCGGCACCGTGCGGATCCTCGTCGAGCGCGTCGATCCGCCCGCCGGCTGGGCGGCGCGCGCGCTCGAGCACCGCACGCGCGGCGGGCGCGCCGCGCTCGTCGCGCGGCTCGGCGAAAGGGTCACGCACGACGTCGTCGAGGGTGAAGGAGAGCACCTCGTGCCTGCC